>DATFVP010000088.1:0-20676 GCA_035260285.1 Methyloceanibacter sp. | reverse complement strand
TCGTAGCTGAAAGCGTGCGCGAGCCACCCCGAGAGGCCGGCGACGGAAAGGATGCCCGACCACAGCGCGAGCCGCCCCAGCACCTGTACGAGGCCGAGCTCGCGCTCCACCTCGGCAAGTGGACGCGGCGTGCCGTCGGGGTTTTTGCGAGCGACGACCTCTGTGGTCATGGCGTCGGCGACGACGTCTTGCAGCACGACGCCGATCACGATGAGGAGCTGGGCGGCAACGTAGAGTGCATTCTTGCCGGCGAAGGTAATCCAGCCGCCGGCCGCGCCGGCGAGAACGACGAGCCCGGTCGCGACCAGGCTTGCGCCGATATAGACATAGGCACGGCGCTCGGAGCCAAGGATTGGCACGGAGTCGACGAGCTGGCCGAACACCATCTTGATGGTCCAGGGCAGCGTCAGCCACACGGCGATGGACGCAAGCTCCGCAGGCGTCAGGGTCAGCGCTTCCTTGATCCAAAAGGTCTCGGCGATGGTGACGAGCCCAAGGGCACCATAGGCGTAATAGATCATGAGCAGCGGCAGATAACGGAGCCGCATGGCGCGAACCGGCGTGAGCAGCGCCGTGCGCAGCCTGTCGCGCACATGTTGCCAGCCTGTGGTCGCGGAGGATGGAGGGTGTGAGGCTGCCGTCATGTGTCGCTAGCAGTCCCGCCGCTCGCGGCCGCATGTTCTGGTGCCGTCATCGGGGTGATACCTTTTGGCCCAATCCTGCAAAAGTATGGCCGCCTTTCTCATAGAATGCGTCCCGATCAACGTTCCAGCCCCCTCCACCAATGACCATCCGCAATCTTGAATATGCCCTGCGCCCGGCTTCGATCGCCGTGATCGGGGCGAGCAACGATAAAGGCTCGGTGGGTGATACGCTTACCCTGAACGTCGTTGACGGCGGCTTTGCCGGGTCGGTCTATCTGGTCAACCCCAAGCACCGGCGGATTGCCGGCCGGGACTGCTTCGCCAGCATCGATGCCCTTCCCGAAACGCCAGACCTTGCGGTCATCGCCACGCCACCCGGCACCATCCCATCTCTGATCGCCGAGCTCGGAAAGAAGGGTACGCCCGCGGCGGTTATTGTCACCGCGGGGCTCGACCGCGACCACAAGCAAGCGATGCTCGATGCGGCACGCCCAACGTGCCTGCGCATCATCGGCCCGAACTGCTTGGGGATCTGGGTGCCTGCGCTTGGGGTCAACGCCAATTTCGGCATGGCGAGCCCTACGCCCGGCAAGCTTGCCTTCCTGTCGCAGTCAGGAGCCCTGATCGGCGGCGTGCTCGACTGGGCGACATCGCACGGCATCGGCTTCTCCTACGTCGTGTCCATGGGCGAGATGGCCGATGTCGACGTCGGCGACCTGCTCGATTTTCTCGCCGCAGACATTTCGACCGGCGCCATCCTGCTTTACCTCGAGACCATCCCGTCGGCGCGCAAGTTCATGTCGGCAAGCCGCTCAGCCGCCCGCGCCAAGCCGGTGGTGGTGATCAAGTCCGGACGGAGCGAAGCCTCGGCCAAGGCCGCGGCGACGCATACCGGGGCGCTCGCGGGAAGCGATGCGGCAGTGGCCGCAGCCTTTCGCCGCGCGGGGCTTGTGCGCGTCGAGGATCTCGAAGATCTGTTCACAGCGGCAGAGACTCTGACCTGCCTGAAGCCGGTTGCCGACAACGAGATCCTAATCGTGACCAATGGCGGCGGCGCTGGAGTCCTCGCCGTGGACGACCTCGTGCAAACCGGAGGGGCGCTCGCCAAGCTGAAGCCCGATCTCCTTGCCAGGCTCGATGCCATCCTGCCTGCGACCTGGTCTCGCGCCAATCCCATCGACATCATCGGCGACGCGACGGCGGAGCGCTACGCCGCTACCATGGAGGCCGTCCTTGAAGACGCAAATGCCAACGCCATCCTGGTGATGAATTGCCCGACGGCGCTCGCCTCTTCGACCGATGCGGCGGAAGCGGTGATCGGCGCGGTCGACCGGCAGAGGGCGTCCGGCAACGCGCCCGCGATCCTCACCAACTGGCTTGGAGCCGCTAGTGCCGAGGAGGCGAGAGCGAAGTTCCAGGAGGCAAACATCCCCTCCTACGAGTCCCCACGGGACGCAATCAAGGGCTTCGGCTTCCTTTGGCAATATGCGAGAGCGCAAGAGGCGCTGATGCGCACGCCGCCGCGCGAAGCAGACCTCTCCGACATCAACAGCGAAGCGGCGCGCGCCGCCATGGCGACCGCGGTCAAGGAAAGGCGCGCGCTGCTCACCGAGCCAGAGGCCAAGGCCGTGCTCAGAGCCTATGGCATCCCAACGGTGCCAACCCGCGTGGCGGCGACGCCGCAGGAGGTGGAAGTAACCGCGAGCGAGCTGCTCGCGTACGCACCGGCGCTCGCCGTCAAGGTTCTGTCGGAGGACATCTCGCACAAATCCGATGTTGGCGGCGTGCGCCTCGGGTTGCAATCGCCGGCCGACGCGCGGGAGGCCGCCGAAGACATCGCGAGCCGCGTGGCGAAGAGCAGGCCCGACGCCAGGCTCGAAGGCTTCACCGTGCAGCCCATGATCGTGCGGCCGAATGCGCACGAGCTCCTGCTCGGCGTGTCAGAGGATCGCCTGTTTGGCCCGGTCATCCTGTTCGGCGCAGGAGGGATCGCCACCGAGGTGGTAAGGGATAGCGCGGTGGCGTTGCCGCCGCTCGATGTCGAGCTCGCCCGCGACCTCATGCGCCAGACGCGCATCTACAATCTCCTGAAAGGATATCGCGACCGGCCGCCGGCGGATTTCGAGACGATTGCCGACGCGCTGGTGCGCCTTTCGCAGCTCGTAGTGGATACTCCGGCGCTGCGCGAGCTCGACGTCAATCCGCTGCTTGCCGACGAGAGAGGGATCGTCGCGCTCGACGCCCGCATCGTCATCGACCCCGCGCAAATTGCCATGCCCGGACCTAACCCGCGGCTCGCGATCAGGCCCTACCCAAATCAATGGGAGGCTGCAGTCGAGACCTCGCAAAGAATTGCAACCTTCATCAGGCCGATCAGGCCGGCAGACGAGCCGATGCTTGCCGACTTTCAGACCAAGCTGTCGCCCGAGGACATCCGCTTTCGCTTCCTCGCCCCGCGCAAGGAGTTCTCACACAAGACGAACGCACGCTTCACGCAGATCGACTATGCCCGCGCCATGGCCTTCATCGCCTTGAGCGTGGACCAAACGGAGATATGGGGCGTGGCGAGGCTCGCCGCCGACCCCGATTATTTGAGCGCCGAATATGCGGTGATCGTGCGCAGCGATCTCAAGGGGCAAGGCCTCGGCTGGGCGCTGATGCACCACCTCATACGCTACGCCGAGAGCGAAGGCTTGCGCGACCTGCATGGCGACGTGCTCGCCGCCAACGAGGGCATGCTCAGCATGTGCCGCGAGCTTGGCTTCGAAATCGAAGCCGATCCGGAAGATCTTGCCTTGCGCAGGGTGCGGCTCAAGCTGCCGCTCGAGAGGATGGCGTAGCGTTACTGCGCGAGGTGGCTGGTCAGCTCGTGGTCGGGGACCTTGGTCAGATCCTTGTGCAGCTCCTTGACCACGACCTTGGACGTGGGCTTGCTCAACGAGCCCTTGAGCTCGGCAATCACGCCGGGAGGCGCCACCAGCACGAGCTCATCGAACTTCTCATCCTTGAGATCGGCGGCAAGCGTGTAAGCGACCGTGCGGATGAAGTCCTCCTTGGCGGCCTCGTGCAAGTCGCGGCGGGACTCGATGGCGGAGCGGGCCGGTGAGGCGCTTTCCTTGACCCGCGAGGGGCGGTCGCGCCCGAGTTCGTGCGCGCTTGTGTGCAGCTCGGTCGAGACGAAGCTCGACAGCGTGCGGAAGGCGCCCTGATCGTCGCGCTCGACGAAGCGCGCCCTCCCGCCATCGGCGATGACGTACCAAAGCTTGGGCTTCTTCATGATTTTGCTCCCGTTCGAGCGGCGCGAGGCGAGGCGCGTCCGTGCTTGCGATAGAAGGCGAAATAGGCGTGGGCCAAGACCAGCAGGCCCCAGCCGATCAGCGGAAAGAGGAACCAATAATAGTTCGGCATATAGAGGAGATTGACGATGATCAGCAGGGCATTCACCGCGACATAGACGAACAAATGGAGGAAGAAGCCGCGCAGCCGCGCATCGGTGAAGATCGCTTCTTTCCGCCCGGTGCGCTGAAGCAGCAGCGCGAGGTCGTGGGCGGCGACGCCGATGCCCCAGCCGGCAAGCACCCAGATGAACCAGATATGGTCTGGCCGCCGGTAGAGATTGATCGCGGCGAGAAGGCCGACCACCACCATGAAGATGCCGAGGTGGATGACGAATCCCCGCATGGCGCGATCTTGCGGCACGGTCTCAACTCCCTATCGCTGCGTCTTGAGCTCTCGACGCAGAACCCCATCCGCGAGGTTACGGCCGGGCGCCGTCGCGCAGGCTGAGAATGTAGGCGGCAAGATCGGCGAGCTCGGCCTTGGTGAACGGAATCGTGGGCATGGGATGCTTGGGCATCATGATGCGCGCGGTAATCGCGCTTGCCGTCTGACCTTCGAGGTTTGCGATCTCCGGAAAGCTCGGGACATCGGCATTGGCGTGTGCCTGCTGCGCGTTGCTGCCGATGAGATGGCAATTCGTGCAGAGCTTCTCGGCCAAAACCTTACCCTGCTTCGGGTCGGGTTGGGAGGTTATCCCGGCAAGGGCAACCGGCACCGAAAGAAGCAGCAGAATGGCGGCGAGCACATAGCTAAGCACGGCGATCTCCTCTTATCAGCACGCGCTTCCTACCCTTTATGCGCCCAAGGCGGCAAGCTGGTCCTTGTCGAGCAAATGGACGCGCCTTGCCCCCTCAAGCCTGATCGCGTCACGATCTTTCAGCTCGGCAAACATGCGGGAAACCGTCTCGAGCGTGAGGCCGAGATAGTCTGCGATATCGTGCCGCGCCATGGCGAGCTCCACAACCGATTCCGACTTGGTGCGCTTGGCGGTATCCAGCAAAAAGGCCGCCACGCGCTCGAGCGCGTTCTTCCGCCCGAGCAGAAGCAGATGCTCCTGGGTTTGGCGGAGGCCAACCATGGTGAGATTGAGCAGGTCACGAACGAGGCTCGCCGAGCGGCAGCCGGCGTTGAGCAGGCTTTGCCATTTATAGGCGATGACCTTCACCGGCGTGACTGCTTCGGCCGACGCGTGGTGCAGATCGTCGGCCTCGAAGCCGAACATGTCTCCCGGCATATGAAAGGCGCTGATCTGGCGGCGGCCGTCGGGAAGCAGCTTGCTGATCCTGACCACGCCGGAAACGACCTTGTAGACGTTACCGGCAGGCTCGCCCTCGGCGTAAATTTCGGTGTTGCGGCCGACGCTCATGACGACGCCGAGAGCGCCGAGGCCGGAAGCTTCGTCGGCGCGCTTGCCGCGAAGAGGAAGGACGATGTCGGGTTGATGGTTGAGCTGAATGGCGTGGGCGGCTTGCGTCAACATCGTGAATCTCCCTTGAATCGGTGTCTGACGCCATTGGTAGTCCGATGCCCGGCGCGCGAAAATTCGTGTCGCCTCCCTACGGGAAACTACGTAGTTGCAGCGAAGTGCTCGGTAGTCCGCCAATTTAGATGACGTCGGCGGCGCCTTCGGGCCAGAGCAGCCAGTCTCGCGCGGCTTCGACCTCGTCAGGCTTGAAATAAGCGACCTGGCAGTCGAGAAACGGCTCGGCGATGGTCGACCACAGCGACAGAAACTTGGCGTCGGAGACGATGGCGCAACGGCTGAAGTCGTTCAGATGACGCAGGCTAAATTTTAGATCGTGCCAAAGCGCCTTCACGTCCATGCCTTCAAAATGATTGACGATTTCGAGCACGCGCACCCGGCCGTGGCGGGCGATGAAGGCCTCGAGCTTTTTCGCCGTCTTGTCGAACTCCTCGGTCGACACCCGATCGGAGAGTTCAATCTCGACAGCGGCAAGGTTGTCCATCTCCTTGTAAGACAGCATGCGTCGCGGCTCGGGTCCACGTTGATGGTTGAGGCGGTAATTTCAGCCTAGCCTGCGCTTCCGTCCAGTGCCGATCGTATCGCGTCGAAGAGAAGGCCGCCGAGTAACGGCTTTTCAACGACGGCGGTCACGCCTGCAGCCGTGGCGTGCTCCAGAACACGTTGCGTCCGCTGGTTGACCATCAGCACCGTCGGCAGTCCAAAGCGTGTCAATGTGCAGGTCCCTCCCCTGCGGCAAAGGGCGGTGAAAACCTCCTGATCGAGGAGGAGGCAGGTTCGGAGCTCGCCGTCGGTCGGCCGCTCGAGCGGCCGCTCGCAGAGCTTGGCCTCGTAGCCCTCAAGCTCCAAAGAGAAGCGCAAGGAATCGGCCAGAACCGAATCCTTGACGGCAATGAGGACCGTACCCGCCTCTGCCAATTGACCGTGTCCTCGCTCTCGCGCGGCCCCCACCCCAGATGAACGATGCCGCAACCGCAGCGAGGGTATGCAAGCGTGGCGCAGCGCGCCTTGAGCTGTGTCAAACCGGTTTCGACGGGCCAAGCTTGGAATTGTTGAGCGCCGGTCAGTCCACTGTGCGCGCTACAAGGGTGATGCGGATGAGCTCCGACAGGCTCTTCGCCTGCATTTTGGTCATCAGATTGGCCCGATACACCTCAACGGTGCGCGGACTGATGCCGAGGGCGTGAGCGATGGTCTTGTTCGCGTTGCCCGCCACGAGCCCGTCAAGCACCTGGCGCTCACGTTCGGAAAGCGAGGCGAGCCGGCTTGCAACCAAAGTCTCCTCCTCCGATCTCCGCCCTAGCTTCTTGGCGCGATCCTCCGCGGCGCGCACCGCGCGCAGGATCGCCTCCTCCGTAAACGGCTTCTCGATGAAATCGACGGCGCCTAATTTCATCGCCTCGACGGCGAGTGGAATGTCGCCGTGGCCGGTAATGATGATCACGGGAAGCTTGACGTTCTTGGCTCGCAATCGCTGCAGAAGTTCGATACCCGTCATGTCGGGCATGCGCACGTCGGTGATCAGGCAGCCCGACTGAAGCGAGGCAAGACCGGTGAGGAAGGAGGTCGCCGACTCGTAGACGCGGACCGGAATGCCGGCGGTGCTCAGCAGAAAGGCGAGCGATTGGCGCACCGCTTCGTCGTCGTCGACGATGTGCACCACGAAGCTATCGGGCATCGCCGCGTCTCATATCGCTCTCCAGGGTAAAGCGGAACAGAGCCCCGCCCCCCGGATTTGCCTCAGCCCACATCTCTCCGCCATGTGCTTCGATGATGCGCTTGGAGATGGAGAGACCGACTCCCATGCCGGTTGGCTTGGTGGTGACGAAAGGTTGAAAAAGTCGCGGGAGGATTTCCTCGGCAAGGCCGTTTCCCGTATCGGCGACCCTGACCTCGACCATACCATGGTCCAACAGGGCCGTTTCAACCACGAGCTCCTTCTGCGCACACCCCTGCATGGCTTCGATCGCATTGCGGATCAGGTTAAGGAGAACCTGCTGAATTTGCACCTTTTCTACGAGGACGGAGCCCGCCCGCGTATCGAAGCGGAAGACCGTTTTAACACCCTGCTCCTTGGCGCCGACTAGGGCCAAGGCGCTGGCTTCCTCAACCAGTTTGTTGATGCTCTCAGGCCGCTTATCAGTCTCGCCGCGCGCCACGAATTCGCGCAAGCGGCGGATGATCTGGCCAGCCCGCAGCGTCTGGTGCGTGGTCTCGGCCAGGGCATCGTGAATCTTCTGCGCATTCGGATGCTCGATGGCCTCGAGCAGGCGGCCGCAGCCTTGCAGATAGTTGGCGATGGCGGACAGAGGCTGGTTGATCTCATGGGCAAGCGTCGAGGCCATTTCGCCCATAGCAGTCAGCCTCGAGAGGCGCGCCAATTCCGACTGCAGCTCTTCGAGCTGCCGCTCGGTCGCTTGGCGCTCGGTCAAGTCGCGGATGAAGCCGGTAAAGAAGCGACGGTCGCCTGATCGCACCTCTCCGACCTCAAGCTTCATGGGAAAGGTCGAGCCGTCCTTGCGCTGGCCGGTGACGACGCGATCAATGCCGATGATCCGCTTCTCGCCGGTTGTGAGGTAGCGGTGGATATAGCCGTCATGCTCCTCCCGAAACGGCGTAGGCATGAGCATGCTCACATTGCGCCCGACAACCGCAGCCTCGCGAAAGCCGAACAGGCGCTCGGCGGCGGCGTTGAACGACTGGATGATTCCCTTTTCGCAGATCACGATCGTGGCGTCGGGCACGGTATCGAGCACCGAGCGCAGATGCGCCTCGCGCGCCCGGAGATCGCGCGCCATCTCCTGGTCATGGAGGCGAGTGCGGCAAAGCTGCTCGCCGAACCAGGAAATGCCGATGCCGACGGCAGCGAAGATCGCGGCTTCGACGATTTCCGGCCTGGTCAAATTCTCCATGCCGCCGACGAAAATTCCCAAGATCAGACTGAGGGCCGTGGCAACCAGACCAGGGCCCAACCCGCCGGCACCGGCTGCGAGCAGAATGGCGGGGATGAGGAGGAGGAAGGCGCCGTGAGGCTGCAGCCAGGGGCCGAGCCCGATCCGCAGCAGAAACAACAGGGCGACGCCCCCGACGGCGAGCCAATAATTCGCGGCAACCGATTGAGGGCTTGAGATCGCCTCTTTCAACCGTTGAAAATTGCCGGCTTCGGGCTGAAGACTCACTTGAAGCCCCTGGCGACGCTGTGCTGTTTCATGTTTGAGATCGAAAAGCTCCTTAGGCTAGCCTCATTTAGCAAAAAGGGAGGAAGATATGGCGCCTATTGACGCGGAAATGGCCGCCCGCCAGGGGCTCAGCGAGGACATGGATCAGATCGCCAAGGACTTGGCCGGGCTCCGCGAGGACCTCAAATGGCTGACCGACGACGTCAAGCGCCTCGGAGGCCATCAGATTGAGAGCATGCAGGACACGGCCAACGCAGCGCTCGAGGAGACCGCAGCGGCCGTCCGCCGCAATCCGCTTAAGGCCGTGTGCATCGCCATCGGTGCCGGCTTCATCTACGGCGTTCTAAGGCGCTAGCGGTTCGAGCCGCTAATGCGTCGCCATCAGAACCGGCACATTGGTGTCGCGCAGCGCCTGTTGGGTGACGCCGCCAAACACCCATTCGCGCCATCGCCAATGGGCGTAAGCGCCAATGACCAGAAGCGTCCCGGGGACCTCAGAAGCTTCGTGCAGAAGCGCCTTGCCGACGGTGTCGAATTTCAAAGCGATCCTCGACGTCTCCACGCTCAGCCGATGAGGGCGAGATATCCGGCCATTGCCGCCAGCGACGGGTCCTCCTTGTCGTCTTCGGCGACGGAGAGCAGAACGATGCAGTTGGCCTTGGCAAGGAACGGTTCTGCCGCCGTCACGGCACGGACCGACTCCACACTGTCTTTCCAGGCCACGACGATCGTTTCGCCAAACAGGCTCGACGCCTCCTGAGGGATCCGCCTGATTGGAACAAGGCGGCGTCGCGCACGGCCATCCAAAATTCATCATCCCGCGCGGCAAATGCTCGGAACTACGCTGAGATCGGCAACGCGGGCGCGGGCGGCCATGGTCCTGGCTGGAAACCCCTCGACGCACTGAAAGTCGGCAGGAGCGCCGGGATGCGCCGACAAGGTTTGCATCCACACCTGCAAGGCGGTGGCGGTGATGCCAGGCTGGTCGGCCACGTTCCTGAAGCGCGGGGCCTGAGGCAGAGGCGATTTCTCTTCGGAGATCGCATGGCAGGTGGCGCGATAGGTTTGCGCATATTCGAACCCTGCCTGCGGGTCGGCAGGCTCTTCAGCAGCCGCGACCCAGGACGCCGTCGCAAACACCATACCGGTGCTGAGCGCCGCGAACAGAGACTTCATTCTCAGATTCCGGATCAAACGCGAGACCATGAGAGCGCAACACCGGATTCGGCGATTTGATGCCGGTCAAAAAATCCGACCTAGGCGACGACCAACAGGATCAGGGCCAGGCACTCGCAAATCTGGCTGCTCGCGCCGAGCACGTCGCCGGTCTGGCCGCCAAACCGCACCAGCGCCATGCCGCCGATGAGGATCGCGCTGAGGCTCGCAGCCAAGATCAACAGCAGCGCGACGCCAAGGGGCAAGAGCAGCCAGGCGATGACGAAGGTCACCCCGAACGCGATCGCGGCGAGCCCCGCGGTAGGACTGCCGACCGATGCCGACATGCCATCGCGCCGCGCCGGCGGCAGCGCCGCCATGATGAGCACCGCGCTCAAGCGGCTCGCGGCGGCGGCGGCGATGAGCGCCGCCATCACCGCGCGAGGTTCGGCGATGAGGGCGATCGCCGTCGTGCGTATGGCAAGCGAAAGCATCAGAGCGATGACACCATAGGTGCCGATCTGATGATCGCGCATGATGGAGAGGCTGCGCTCTTTGGTGTTCCCGGCGAGGCCGTCGGCGAAATCGGCAAGACCATCCTCGTGCAGCGCGCCGGTGGCGAGGATCATGGCAACAAGCGCACAGAGGGCGGCAAGCGCGGGCGGGCAAGACAGAGAATGGGTGACCCAATAGACGGCGCCCCCGATGGCGCCGATTGTGGCACCAACAACGGGATAGGCCCACACAGCTTCTGACGGCACCGTTACCCGCGGCAACGACAAGCGATGCACCGGGAGCCGTGTAAGCAGCGCGAAGGTCGCGGCAAGCTCTGCCAGCCGCTCGCGCAACATCTCAGTCGCGTTCATCGACGCCGGCCTCATCGAAGGTGGCCATGCCGAGGTGGCAGGCGAGCGCCGCTCGAAGCACAGACACGGTAAGCGCGGCGCCAGAGCCCTCGCCAAGCCGCATGTCGAGGTCGAGGATCGGCCGCATGCCGAGCGCGGCGCAGAGCCCGCGATGACCTGCTTCCGCTGAACAATGCGCCACTTGCACATGATCGAGTGCGCCTGGATTGAGACGCGCGAGAGGCGCCGCCGCCGCGGTAGCGACGAAGCCGTCGAGCAGCACGGGGATGCCATGACGGCGGGCGGCGAGCGTGGCGCCGAGGATGCCGGCAAGCTCACGGCCGCCGAAGATCATGGTGGCGGCGAGCGGGTCCGCATGATGGTTCCGGTGGCGGGTGAGGCCTGCATCGATCGCCGCCAGCTTCCGCGCCATGCCTTCATCGTCAAGGCCGGTGCCGCGGCCGGCCCAGCGCTCACCGCCGCCGCCGAACAGCGCCGCGGCAAGAGCCGAGGCAGCGGTGGTGTTGCCGATGCCCATCTCGCCGAGGCAGACGAGATCGGCGCGTGCTGGCACGGCATCGTCGCCGGCGGCGACCGCCTCGACGAACTCGGCTTCGCTCATGGCGTCTTCTTGCGTGAAATCGGCAGTGGGCGCATCGAGGTTGAGCGGAATCACCCGGAGTGTCGCGCCGACGGATTTGCAGATCTGATTGATGGCAGCACCACCTCGCTCGAAATTCGCCACCATCTGGGCGGTGACCGAGGCCGGGTAGGCCGAGACGCCGCGGGCAACGACGCCGTGATTGCCGGCGAAGACCAGCACCGAGACGTCATCGAGGCGCGGGGTCTCGCGTCCCTGCCAGCGACCGAGCCAGGCGACTAGCTCCTCGAGGCGTCCGAGGCTTCCCAGCGGCTTGGTCAGGCGCGACTGACGCTCGGCGATGGCTGCTGCAGCGCTGTCATCGCCGTCGGGAAGATCGGCAAGGCGCGCGCGCAGATCGGCGAGGCTGGCGATGCCGCTCATGCGAGCTTTGCCACTTTCTGTTGTCCGGCGAGATCCTCCTCCCGGGCGATGGCGTGGAAAAAGGTGCCGGTGACGTGACCACGCCGACCGCCGTTCGTCCCGAGCACGTTTCCGTCCGCATCGAACAGCTGGGCAAGCGGCTCATCGCTGCCCGCCTCGATCAGCGAAGCATAGTGGAATTCGTGCCCGCGCAGTCGCGTGCCAGCTGGGCCGAGCAGACAGTCCTGGAGCAGCGTCGCGGCGCGGTAGCCGAGATGGAGGCGGCGCTCGGCAAAGCTCGTCGCATGGGTGAGAAGGCCGGCCATGGCGTGGCGGGTGCCGTCGGCATCGACCAGCCCCTGCCCCAGCACCATGTAGCCGCCGCATTCGCCATGAACCGGACGGCTCGCGGCGAATTGGGTTAGCCCAGCCATGAATCGTGCGGCATTGGCGAGTGTGCCGGCATGCAGCTCCGGATAGCCGCCGGGGACCCAGCAGGAATCGCAAGTCTCGGGCGGAGGCTCGTCCGCAAGGGGCGAGAAAGGCACGATCTCCGCGCCGGCCCGGCGCCAGCCGCTCAACACGTGCGGATAGATGAAGGCGAAGGCCGCGTCGGATGCGAGCGCGATGCGCTGACCAGGGGGCGGAAGTGCGAAGATGTGCCGCTGGTCGACTCCCAGAGGGGTAGCGAGGCCTTGGATGCGGGCGAGGTCGCAATGGCGCTCAGCCAGCTCGGCGAGGCGGTCCAGGCGAAGCTCGAGGTCGTTGTGTTCGAGCGCCTGAACCAGTCCGAGATGACGCTCGGGGAGATGGATCGCCTTGTCGCGGGGAATAGCACCGACCACGGGAATGTCGAGGGTGGCAATGGCACGCTCGATCGCGGCGCGATGGCAGTCGCTGCCGACACGGTTAAGGACGATTCCAGCGATGCGGACGCGCGGATCGAGGCTGGCAAAGCCAAGCACCGTCGCGGCGGCAGATTGCGCCTGGCCCGCGACGTCGATCACCAGAAGGACTGGAAGGTGAAGCAGAACGGCAAGCTCGGCGGCCGCGCCCTCGCCGATCAAGCCGGTGCCCGTGCCGTCGAACAGGCCCATCGCCGACTCGACGATGACGAGATCGGCGCCGGCCGACGCCTCATAGGCGACGCTTTCGAGCAGCGTGAGCCCCATGGCCCAGCTGTCGAGATTGAGGCAAGGCGCGCCCACGGCAGCTTCGTGGAAGGCGGGATCGATATAGTCTGGACCGCATTTGGCGGCGCGGACGCGCAACCCCCGGCGGCTGAAGGCGGCAAGCAACGCGAGCGTGACCGTGGTCTTGCCGGCGTTGGAGCGCGGCGCGGCAATGAGGAGCGCCTTTGTCTTTCCGCGCATCACGCCACCATCTCAGGCACGCGTGCCGCAAGATCGAGAAGCTTTGCCCTCACCCTCACGATGGCGCCGACGGCGATGATGACCGGCGCCTCGAAGGCGAGCGCGCGCGTCTCGGCGGCGACGCGATGAAGCTCGGAGATGAGGATGCGCTCCTCCTGTAGGGTCGCAGAGGCAATCACCGCCACAGGCTCATGCGGATCGAGGCCTGCGTCCATGAGCGAGCCCGCGATCTGCTCGAGATTGCTCAAACCCATATAGAGCACGATGGGCTGGCCGGTCTGCGCAAGCGCCGCCCAATCGACGCTGTCCTCCTCATCGCCGCAATGGCCGGTGACCAGAATGAGCGCCTGGCTGACCCCGCGCAATGTCGCCGAAATCGAGGCAACGGTGAGCGCTGCGAGCCCGATGAGGAAGGGGACGCCTGCGGCGGCAAGCGCCAGAGCCTCCTCGCCGCCGCGGCCGAACACGCAAGGATCGCCGCCCTTGAGCCGCAGCACGCGAAGATTGGCGCGGGCGAGAGCAATGAGCCGGTCAGTGATGTTGGTTTGCTGCGGCGACGGCTTGCCGCAGCGCTTGCCGGCAAATTCGAGGGTGTCGCCGGGATGGGCGAGCGCCAGCACTCTCGCGTCGACGAGCGCGTCATGCACGACGATATCGGCCTCGGCAAGGCCTGCGAGCGCATGCAAAGTGAGCAGGCCCGGGTCGCCCGGTCCTGCTCCGGCAAGCCAGACATGACCTGGCTCGAAGCGCGGGAACCCGGCAAAGGCTGTGCGAAGACGGTCGCTCATGCCGGGCATCCCTCGCGGTGACAGGGCGGCGACAAAGCACTATTCCGTTGCCAATGGACGAACTGGATGAGGCACGCCCGCTCCGCCGCGGCTGGACCACTGGCGCTTGCGCCACTGCCGCGGCCAAGGCCGCCTTCACTGCGCTGCTGACCGGAGAGTTTCCGGATCCCGTCGAGATCACGCTTCCCGGCGGCCAGGCCGTCGCCTTCGCGCTTGCCGTCAACCGCAAGGACGATGGAGCGGCGACTGCCGGGGTGATCAAGGATGCCGGCGACGATCCAGACGTGACGCATGGGGCGCTGGTGCTCGCCACGGTGCGACAGGCCGCGGCGGGGAGCGGCGTGCAGTTCAAGGCAGGACCCGGCGTGGGCACCGTTACTTTGCCGGGCTTGCCGGTGCCGCGAGGAGAGCCGGCGATCAATCCCGTGCCACGTAAGATGATGAAGGCGGAGATCGCGCAAGTGGCGCGCGCGCTTGGGAGCACCGGAGATGTCGAGATCGAGATTGCCATTCCGCGTGGGCAAGAGATGGCGGCGAAGACTCTGAACGCGCGGCTCGGCATTGTCGGCGGGTTGTCGATCCTCGGCACCACCGGCGTGGTGATCCCCTATTCCTGCGCGGCGTGGATTGCTTCGATCCATAACGGCATCGACGTGGCGCGCGCGATCGGTCTCACCCACGTTGCCGGCGCCACGGGCCGTACCTCCGAGGCGTCGGTGAAAGCACTCTACGATCTGCCTGAGACGGCGCTGCTCGACATGGGGGATTTCGTCGGCGGCACGCTGAAATATCTGCGCACCCATCCGATCGCGCGCGTCACCATCGCCGGAGGCATCGCCAAGATCACCAAGCTTGCGCAAGGCATGCTCGATCTTCATTCGGCGCGGGGACGGGTCGAGCTTGGCGCGTTGGCCGAGGTGGCGCGGGAGCGCGGCGGGTCTGAGGACCTTGCGGAGCGCGTCGAGGGCGCCAACACCACGCCTGAGGCTTTCGCTCTTGCCGCGAGCGAAGGCATTCGGCTCGGCGACGCCGTGGCGGAGCGTGCATGGGAGATCGCGGCAGAGGTCCTCGCGGATAGCGACATCGTGCTCGACATCGTGATCTTCGATCGCGAGGGGAAGCTGGCCGGGAGGAGTCAGCCGAAGGCTGTTCATGCGGCGCCCCCCAAGCGGTAGCGGCGCCGGTAGTTCGCGTCGTAGAGCGCGCTTTCGCGGAAATCTTCCGCAGCGAGGACGCGGCCGACCAGGATCAGAGCGGTGCGCTCAGGCGGATCGTTGGCGACTTCAGCGAGAATCGTGCCGAGCGTCGCCTCGATGATGCGCTCGTCGAGCCAGCTCGCGCGCACCACAACGGCCGCGGGACAGTCGGCGCCGTAGAACGGCGTCAATTCCTCGACCACGCGGGGCAACGCCTGGATGGAAAGGTGCAGCACGAGCGTGGCGCCTGTCGCGGCGAAAGCCGGGAGCGTCTCGCGTGGCGGCATCGAAGAGGCGCGCCCGCTGGTGCGGGTGAGCACGAGTGACTGTGCCACCTCGGGCAGCGTCAGCTCGCGCTTGAGCGCAGCCGCGGCGGCGGCGAAGGCGGGAACGCCGGGTGTCAGGATATAGGGAATGTGAAGCGCATCAAGGCGGCGAAGCTGCTCGCCGACTGCGCTCCATATCGAGAGGTCGCCTGAATGAAGTCGCGCTACGTCGTGACCTGCGCGGTAGGCGGCCTCGAACTCGGTGACGATCTCATCGAGGCTCATCGGCGCGGTGTCGACGATACGCGCCCCTTCGGGGCAGAGCGCGAGGATCTCCTTGTTCACCAGCGACCCTGCATAGAGGCAGACCGGGCAGCGGCGGATGAGATGAGCGCCGCGGAGCGTCAGCAGGTCCGGCGCGCCGGGGCCGGCGCCGATGAAATGCACGGTCATGGCTTTACTGCCGTCCACTGCGTGACGGTCATGGCGGGGCGGAAGGCTTCCTTGCCGCCGACGGCGTCGAGGCGCTCGACGGAGAGGCGCGTCAGCCTTCCGCCGACCTTGCGCTGCGCGGCGAGCACCGCCGTCTCGGTGTTGAGGGTGACAGTGTTGACGACGATGCGACCGCCTGGCTTCAACGCGGCGAAGGCCTTGTCGATCAGCGTGGGCTCCCCTCCTCCGCCAATGAAGATCGCGTCCGGCAAAGGCAGCGCGTTGAGCGCCGCTAGAGCCTCGCCGGTCACGACCTCAAGACGCGGCACGCCAAGCTCTGCGGCGTTGCGCGCGGCGCGGGTGGCGCGCAACGGATCGCGCTCGATGCCGACGGCTTGGGTGGAGGGGTGGCGCAGGAGCCATTCAATGGCGATGGAACCCGAGCCGCAGCCGATGTCCCACAGCAATTCGCCGGCGCGTGGGGCGAGAGAGGAGAGCGTCACCGCCCTGATCTCGCGCTTGGTGATCTGACCGTCATGCTCGAACATCTCGTCGGGCAATCCAGAGGCGAGCGAGATGATCTTGGCGCCCGCGCCTGCCTCGACCTCGATGGCGATGAGGTTCAGCACCTCGATATCGTTGAAGCCGAAGCGATCGGCGGTCGTGCTGCGGATGCGCTCGCGCGGGCCGCCCAAGGCTTCGAGCACATGCATCTTCGACTGGCCGAAGCTGCGAGTGCTGAGATAGCGAGCGACGGCGGCCGGCGTGGTCGCATCGGCGGACAGCACGAGCACGCGGCGCTTCGGCTGGAGCGGTGGCGCAAGCGTCTCGATGGGTCTGCCGCAGAGCGACACCGCGGCAACATCGTCAAGCGCCCAGCCGAGCCGCGCGCATGCCAGCGACATCGAGGACGGCGCAGGCAAGCAGATCGTCTCCTCCGCCGGCACATGCGCCGACAGCATGGCGCCGACGCCGAAGCAGTAGGGATCGCCTGAGGCGAGCACTGCGACGGGCTCGCCGCGATGGGCGAGAATTTCAGGGATGGACTGGGCGATGGGGCTCGGCCAGACCTCGAGCTTTCCGCTCGGGAGCCCGTCGGCCAACGCCAGATGCCGCTTGCCGCCGATGACGAGCTTGGCATTGCTGATGAGGGCGCGGGCCGCAGGCGAGAGGCCTTCGGCGCCGTCTTCGCCGATACCGACGATGGCAAGCCATCGCGCCTGTTGACCGTACCCGCTCACAATGCGACCTCGGCGTGATGAAACCAGCGAAGCTTCTCATTCTCGGGGGCAGCGGCGAGGCGGCTGACCTCGCCCGCGCGCTCGCCGGCGATGCGCGCTACGACGTCACCGTGTCGCTGGCAGGGAGAACTTCGGAGCCCGCAACCCTTCCCGGCAGGTTGCTCACGGGCGGGTTCGGCGGCGCTGAGGGGCTCGCGCGCGTTCTCGCCGGAGAAGGCTTCGATCGTGTGATCGATGCCACCCACCCCTTCGCCGTGCAGATGAAGGCGAACGCCATCAAGGCGGCGCGCGCGGCCGGCGTCCCCCTGCTCGCCATTCGCCGGCCTGCTTGGGTGCCGCGCGACGGCGACCGCTGGATCATAGTGGAGAGTCTCGAGGCGGCTGCGAATGCGATCGGCGAGAAGTCCAGGCGCGTGTTTCTCACCACCGGGCGCATGGAGCTCGCGCCGTTCCGGCAAGCGCCGCAACACTTCTATATCGTGCGCAGCGTGGAAGCGCCCTCGCCCAAGGAGCTGCCGCCGCGAGTTGAGCTGATCGCGGCGCGCGGCCCCTTCAAATTCGAGGACGAGAAGGCGTTGCTCGCGGAGCGCCAGATCGAAGTGATCGTCACCAAGAACTCGGGAGGCGCCGGAGCTGAAGCCAAGCTCGAAGCGGCGCGTGCGCTGTCCCTGCCGGTGATCATGGTCACGCGCCCTGATCTGCCGGACGCGCCTTCCGTCGCGACCGTCGCCGAAGCGCTTGCCTGGCTCGAACGGGCTCATGACTCGATCAACTCTGCGTGACGCGGCGTGTAGACGAAACGCCTTCCCTTGCCTCCGGTAACGAGCTTCGTCGCGCTCGACCCTATTATAATGAGCGTGCGCATATCGGCTCTGGCGGGATCGGCGTCGGCAAGCGTCGTGATGTCAATGCGTTCGTCGGGCCGGCTCACGGCGCGAGCGAAGATCACCGGGGTTGTGCCAGCGCGATGACGCGCGACGAGGCTGAGCGCTTCGCCGAGCTGCCAGGGCCGCGCCTTGGAGGCAGGGTTGTAGAGCACAATAATAAAGTCGTCTGACGCAGCGGCCTCGAGCCGCTTCAGCACCACACCCCAAGGCTTCAGATTGTCGGAAAGCGAGATGACGCAGAAATCATGCCCGAGGGGCGCGCCGATGCGGGCGGCGGCGGCGAGCATGGCAGTGACGCCCGGCACCACCGCCACCTCGATGTCGCGCCACGTGGGCTTTCCCGCTTCGATTGCCTCGAATACCGCGCTCGCCATGGCGAACACACCTGGATCGCCAGAGGACACGACGGCGACTGACTTACCTTCGGCGGCAAGATCGAGCGCTTGGCAGGCGCGGGCAAGCTCTTCACGATTGTTGGAAGGATGGCGGCGCTGGCCGGGACGCTCCGGCACGCGGGCAAGATAGGGCGCGTAGCCAACGAGGTCGGTGGCGGCGGCAAGCGTCTCGGAGGCACGCGGCGTGATCAGCTCAGCCGCGCCGGGCCCGAGGCCGACAATGGCGAGGCGCCCAGTCATAGCGGCTTCCTCTCACCAGGCACGAGCACGACGGCAAAATAGGCTGCTTGGTCGTCGGGCTTCTCGGCGAGCCTGACAATGCGCTCCTCTCGCATCGTCCCGCGCTCGACATAGACGGCGCGGTCGAGCTTGCCGGCGCGGGCGAGCGCCTCTCTGATCTTGGCGAGGTTGCGGCCGACCTTCATGATGACCGCGGCGTCGCTGGCTGCGAGTCTCTCGACGAGCGCATCGCCGTCCATGGTGCCGGACAGCACGACAAGCATTTCATCGCCGCAGGTCATTGGCATCGAGGCGCGCGTCCAGCAGCCGCTCATGGCGGTGATGCCGGGGATCACCTCGAAACGGTGCGTGCCGGCCAGGCGCTCGTGCAAATGCCCATAGGAGCCGTAGAAGAAGGGATCGCCAGCGCAGATCACGGCGACGTCCTGGCCGGCGTCGAGCTTGGCGGCGAGCATGGCGGCGCTCGCATCGTAAAAAGCGACAAGCGCGTCGCGATAGCACGGGTCGGTCTCTGGCCGCTCGGTGGTAAAGGGATAATCGAGCCGGATGAGCTCGGCTTGCGGATTGAGCTCGCCGTCGACAATACGCCGTGCATTGCCGACGCTTCCCTTCTTGGCGAAATATGCGATGACCGGCGCCGACTTGAGAATGCGCGCCGCTTTCAGCGACATCAGCTCAGGATCGCCAGGGCCGACACCGACGCCGTAGAGAGTGCCGCGCGTGCTCATGACTCTGCCTCGCTCGCCAGGGCATTGACCGCGGCGACCGCCATGGCACTGCCGCCCTTGCGGCCCTTGACGATGAGGAACGGCACGCCGCCGTGGCTGGCGAGCGCCTCCTTTGACTCAGCCGCGCCGACAAAGCCGACAGGCATGCCGATGACCGCAGCAGGTTTGGGCGCGTCCTGATGGATCAGCTCCAAGATCCGGAACAGTGCCGTCGGTGCATTGCCGATGGCAACCAGCGCACCGCCGAGGCGGTCGAGCCAAAGATCGAGGGCGGCGGCAGAGCGCGTGGTGTCGAGACGGGCGGCGCGCTCGGCGATGCCGGGGGAATCAAGCGTGCAGACGATCTCGTTGCCGGCGGGAAGCCGCGCGCGGGTGATGCCGTTCGCCACCATCTTCGAGTCGCAGAAGACCGGCTTGCCTTGCAGCAGCGCGCTGCGCGCAGCCGCGACGAAACCTGGTGCAAAAATGAGATCGCTGGCGATCTCGACCATGCCGCAGGCATGAATGACGCGCACGGCGACGCTGGCTTCGTCAGGACTGAAGCGAGCAAGGTCAGCCTCGCTGCGGATGATAGCGAAGGAGCGCCGGTAGATCTCGGCGCCGTCGCGGGCGTAATCGTGCTCGGCATTCATGGACGCTGCCCCTTGGCGGACTGAAGCAAGGATTCGATCTGATCGATGGTGAGACCTGCCAGGCTCGGACGGCCGGCGGCGCTGCCGTTGCGGATGAGATCATAGCAACCGTCACGGCCGACGAGCGTTAGCGATGCGGCGCCACGATGTGCGCAAGATTTGGCGCAGCCCGAGACATGGAGCGTCTCATTGTGCGTGGCGTCGACGATGGTGGCTGCAAGGCGGCCAGCATCACCGCGCGCATCGACGCTGGCGCGTTGGCAGGACGGCGCGCCGACGCAGGCAAAGATGTTGAGGCGCGGGTCGATGGCATCGGCGATGAGGCCGAGGGCCTCAACTTCGGTCGCAAGTCTTGTTGCGTCGGAGGCGGCAATGCCCGGAAGCAGAAGTGCGCGCCAGGGCGTCGCGCGCAAAGTCGCGTCGCCGAAGCGCTCGGAGAGATCGGCAAGATGTGCCAGCGCCTCGGCTTCGATGCGGCCGAAAGTCAGGCCAACGCCGAAGGCTGCTCGTGATCGATATTTCAATGATATCAATCCGATGTATTTGGTCTCCGACTTGAGTCTGGCAACCGAGCGGAGGACCGGCAGCCCGGCCTTGGCGAAGACCGCTTGCTCACCTGCCGCCATTACCAGCGCGCGCATGCGGCGGGGCTTCTCGCTGCGCTGTGCTGACAGGTGCAGGAAAGCAAGCGACAAGGCCTTCACAGTTTCGGCGATCATCGCGGGAGGGGAAGGCGCCGCGAGCGTCCCGCCATCGAGACTCACAGCGATCTTCCCATCGTGGGCACGCGCCATGATGTCAGCAGTGATGTCAACGAGCGGCAGTACGCCGCCGCCATCGACAAGGACAC
>DATFVP010000087.1:0-3924 GCA_035260285.1 Methyloceanibacter sp. | reverse complement strand
CCCGGATTTGTCGAGGAGGCTCAGGTGGACGTGCATGCCTGAGCCGGCCCAGTCGTGGTGCGGCTTGGCCATGAAGGTGGCTTCGAGCCCATGCGCTCGCGCCGCAGCCTTCACCGCGCGCTTCAACAGCAAGCCGTCGAGGGCAGCGGCAACCGCATCGGGGCGATGTTGCAGATTGATCTCGAACTGGCCGGGGCCGGACTCTTTCATCACCGCGTGGACGGGGAGACCCTGCACCTCGCAAATCCGATAGACGTCATCGATGAAAGGAGAAAGCGCGTCCATCTCCTCAAACCCGAAGGTAAGCGGCCGGCCCGGATCGCCGGAAAGGCCTTCAGGCGTGTGCAGCGCGAATGCGCCATTGGTGGACTGGCGCGTAACATAGAACTCGAGCTCGACCGCTGCGACCGGCGTCTGGCCGGCGCGGGTCAATCGCTCGACCTGATGGATCAGCACGCCGCGCGGATCGAGCTCATCCTTGGCGTCGATGATCATCATGACTTGTGCGTGCCTGCCGTCGCCGACGGGGATCGGGACCAGCGTCTTAGACAAAAGGTGGCAGTGGTGGTCTTGGTCGCCGGTTTCCCAGAGGCGGCCGGTCTCCTCAACGCAATTGCCGAGCGGGTCCATGATGAAAACCGAGGTCGGCATCATGAGGCCGCTCTTGGCGACGCCGATGAGATCGGACCGGCGTATACGCTTGCCGCGCGGAATGCCGTTCATATCGAACAGGAAAGCGTCGATCCATTGCACCCCGGGGTTCGCGTCGAGAAAGGCCTGCGTTTCGTCGATGGTGAGCCGCGCCGTCATGATGCTGCGACACCTCTCGCTGCCGCGCCGAACCGGCGGAACAGCGACGCCGAGATGGGATCCGACTTCACTTTCCATTCGGGGTGCCATTGCACGCCTAGGCAGAACGCCGCGTCGTCGGGCCCGCGCGCGGCCTCGACCAGCCCATCCTCGGCAAAAGCCTCAGGCTTCAGCCCATCGGCGAGGCGGGCGATGCCCTGCGAGTGCAGTGAATTCACCATCAATTTGTCGTCGCCGACCCAATCGCGCAATTTGCCGCGAAGGGAGACCATATGCACCGGGCCGTACATCTCATCGAGTGGAAGCTCCTGCCGCGGCCGGTGGTCCTTGTGCCCGTTCACGTCGTGAACCGCCTGATAAAGGCTGCCGCCAAGGGCCACGTTGAGCTCCTGGAAGCCGCGGCAGATCGCAAACAGCGGAGTCTTGTTCTCGACAGCCGCCCGGATGAGCGGAAGGGTCAGCGCATCGCGAAAAGGATCGAGCGCCTCAGGCTTGATTGGAGGCTCATCGCCATAATGCTCCGGCGCGACATTCGAGACGCTGCCGGTCAGGAGTATGGCATCGGCCACATCGAGGATGGAAGCGATGTCGGATATGCCGGGACCGACAGGTACGAGCAGAGGCTGGCAGTCCGCCACCTCGGCGATGACAGTCGCATATTTTCGCCCCACGGCGTCGAAGACATAGCCTTCGATCAGCGTGGTGCAGGCCGGGATGACGACAATCGGACGGCTCATGCGGCGAGTTCTCCGGCGACGTCGTTGAGAGTGAGATCGAGCGCGCGGGCGATCACGGCCTCAGCCTCGTCGAACTGCTCTTGCTTCCAGATCAACGGCGGAGCGGTGACCATGGTGTCGAACACGGCGCGCATGATGAAACCTTCGCGGAAGAAATGATCGCGGCAGATGAGGCCGACGCGGCCAAGATCGGCGAAGCGGCGGCGCGTTCGTTTGTCGGCGACAAGCTCGATAGCGCCGAGCAGACCGACCGAGCGGACCTCGCCCACGAGCGGGTGGTCCTTGAATTTCGCCAGCATCCGTGCCAGCGCCGGACCGGTGAACTCCTTGACCCGCGGGACGAGCTTCTCCCCTTCCATAATCTCGAGATTCTTGAGCGCGACGGCGCAGGCAACGGGGTGACCGGAGAAGGTGTAGCCGTGATTGAAGTCGTCCGGATGGGCCATCAGCGCGTCGACGATCTTGTCGTCGACGATGATGCCGGAGAGTGGGATGTAGCCCGACGTCGTCGCCTTGGCGAAGGTGATGAGATTGGGGCGGATGCCGTAATACTGCGACCCGAACCAAGTGCCGAGACGGCCAAAGCCGGTAATCACCTCGTCGGCTAGGAGAAGGATGCCGTATTTGTCGACGATGCGCTGCACCTCGGGCCAGTAGCTCTCGGGAGGAATCTTGACACCGCCTGCCCCTTGCACCGGCTCGCCGGCGAAAGCGGCAACGTTCTCCGGACCCAACGCCAGGATTTCATCCTCGAGCGCGCGCGCCGCGCGAAGTCCGAAGGCGTCCGGCGTTTCGCCCTCCTCGGACTCGCCATACCAATAAGGATCCATGATGTGGCGGAAGCCCTCGTAGACCGGATAGCTGTGTGCGTGCACGTGAGCCATGCCGCCCATCGAGCCCGCAGCGATGGTCGAGCCGTGATAGGCGTTCTTGCGCGAGATGATGATGCGCCGCTTGGGCTCCCCTTTGAGCGCCCAATAGTGGCGGATTAGACGGATCGCGGTGTCGTTCGATTCAGAGCCCGACGAGCCGTAGAACACCTGGTTGAGGTTTTCCGGGGCGAGTTCGGCGAGCCTGCGCGACAGGGCGACGACCGGAGGGTGCGTCGTCTTGAAGAAGGTATTGTAGAAGGGAAGCTCGATCATCTGGTCGTAAGCCGCCTGCGCGAGCGCCTTGCGCCCATAGCCGACGTTGCAGGTCCACAGTCCCGCCATGCCGTCGAGAATGCGCTTGCCTTCGCTGTCCCAGATGTAGGGCCCGTCGCCGCGCACGATAACGCGCGCGCCGGTTGCCCGGAGCGAACTGTGAGTGGTGAAGGGGTGCAGATGGTGAAGAGCGTCGAGCTCTTGCAATTGCACGGATTGATATTGATTCGTCACCTAAAAAACCTCCAGCAGAGCGTAACCCAGGGGCCGTCAAATTAGCGCTGAGAGCTCGTGTGGGGGGTGTAACCGATACGGGCGCAGAGCAAGAGAAGGCGCGCTTTTGGGTTCAATCCGCTCAAGGCAGGTGCTGTTTCGGAGGCAAGCACGCCGGTGGGCCGCCGCACGGTCTCGGCGATCGATCTTGAACCGGTCACGCGACTTCTCCACCGCCTCCGACGACCCGGTCAGCCTTGACAGGGGTTCACGAGCGAGTATGGCTACGGCGAAGACTTTATTGGCTACGGTGTAGAATTGTCAACGAAAACAGCACGCAAGTCGAGGTTCCGCCCGCGCGGCCGGCGAGGGTTGGACCGGGATGCGATCCTGGAAGCTGCGTTCGACATGATGTCGCGCGTGGGCGAGGTCGATTTTTCCGTGCGCAAGCTCGGCTCAAATATCGGCGTCGACCCAATGACCGTGCTGCACCATTTCGGCTCGAAGGACGAGCTGTTGCGGCGAATCGCCGACCGGGCGCTCGCCACGGTTGAGCTGCCTCTGCCGTCGGCCGACTGGCGCGCCGATCTGCGCAAAGTCGCGGTGGCCTACCGCGATCTCGCCCACCGTCATCCCCGCCTCTTCCACCTGCATTTTCGCTTCCACGCCACGGGGCCTGCCGATCATGCTTCGAGCGAAGTGGTCTATCGCGCTCTGCGGACCGCCGGGCTTAGCAACGCGGAAGCCGCCGGACTTGGACTTGCATTCTACGCCTTCATCCTCGGTTATGCGCTCGCCGAGGCCGAAGGGCTGCTCCGCCCGATCAGCGACGAGGACGAGGCCGAGCTGCTGGCCCTCGATCCGCTTGCCTGCCCCGCGACCCAGGCACTAATTCCGGCGTTCAAGGCACTTGACCGCGATGCGGCCTTCGACGCCTCGGTCGATGCCTTCGTCGACGGGGTGTCGTGCCGGTGCAAGGCCCGCTCGCCCCAGCGGTCCCCTGCTCGCGGTCGTCGCCA
>DATFVP010000086.1:0-4938 GCA_035260285.1 Methyloceanibacter sp. | reverse complement strand
TCGTGGCGATCTCGTCCCTCCTCGTCATCGGCATTCGTGAATCGAGTAGGGTCAACAACATCATAGTCGTCATCAAGGTGGCGATCGTGGTTGCCTTTATCGTGGCGGGCATTGCTTTCGTCAGCACGCAGAACTGGGTGACGGCAGGCAATCCAGACGGTGCCTTCATCCCGCCAAACCAAGGGCCCGGAATTTTCGGGTGGAGCGGTGTTCTGCGCGGCGCCGCCGTCGTGTTCTTCGCCTATATTGGCTTCGATGCGGTGTCGACCGCTTCGCAGGAGGCCATCAACCCTCAGCGCGACATGCCGATCGGTATCCTCGCATCGCTTGGTGTTTGCACGCTGCTCTACGTGCTGGTGAGCTTCGTCATCACCGGCATCATGCCCTACGACAAGCTGAACGTGCCGGACCCGATAGCCGTTGGCGTCGACGCGATCGGTCTCACTTGGTTGTCGCCCATCATCAAGCTGGGCGCGATATTGGGTCTAACCTCGGTCATCCTCGTGCTGCTGATCGGCCAGCCGCGCATCTTCTATTCCATGTCGCGCGACGGGCTGCTGCCGCCCTTCGGCGCCAAGATTCACCCGCGCTTCCGCACGCCTTACGTCAGCACCATTACCGTCGGCATCATCGTCTCGATTCTGGCGGCGCTGCTGCCGATCGGGCTTGTCGGTGAGCTGGTGAGCATCGGCACGCTGTTTGCCTTCACCATTGTCTGTCTCGGCGTGCTTGCGCTGCGCATCTCGCAGCCAGACATCGAGCGTCCCTTCAGGGCGCCGGCGATCTATTTCGTCGCGCCAGCGGGAGCGCTGTCGGCGGTGCTGCTCATGCTCGGACTGCCAGGCGACACGTGGCTCCGGCTTGGCGTCTGGCTGTTGTTCGGCCTCGTCATCTATTTCTTCTACGGCATACGCCACAGCCGGGTGGCCAACGAAACGTAAGGCGCGTGACACTCGTCGCGCCCCTTGAAAGTGGCCTAGGCCCACCCAAATTCCATAATGCCGAGCCCTTATGGTCATCGGCGAAGTCCAAGGGCGCCAGCTCATTGGGCGCCCCCTATCCATGTTGCTCACCGGAGGATGTGGCTATGGGGACCTTCGATTCAACCACCTTTGTGATCTGCGGAGCGTGCGATCTGGCGATCAGACCGACCGTCAGCTCAAGTGACGGCCCCTGTACGTCCTCAGATCCTTCGCGAGCAAACATGCATGATTAAGGAGAAAGGAGATGGCCTACAGCATTGGGACACGCGAAGCCAAAGAAACTGCGATTGACCTCGTGAACGTCGTACTCGGCCTTTGCCTGGTGTTCGCCCCCTGGGCGCTTGGCTTCACGAGTGAGATGGCGGCGACTAGAAATGCCTGGATCGTCGGAGCAGCGATTGCGCTCATTGCCCTCGGCGCTCTCTTTGCGTTCAGAGAGTGGGAGGAGTGGGTCAACCTTGCGCTCGGCGTTTGGGCAATTCTTGCGCCCTGGTTGCTTGGCTTCGCTACAGTGGCAGCTGCCTTGTATGCGCACGTGATTATTGGCTTGATAGTCGGTGTGCTGGCAGCGCTCGATCTGTGGATGATCCGCAACCGCCCCGTCTTGCGAGCGTAACGAGGACATAGTCGCAGTCGCGAAAGAACGCTCGCGGGATGCACGGGCACAAGTCTGACCGCGCTCGATTCGGTCCGGTGCGCGGTGGGATAGACGTGCCGACTTTCAGGAGGTGACCTCTGTAGTGGGCAGTTCGATTGCCTCGGAACGTGCCATTTCTCCCGGCGTGCGTGTTCGCACCAAGGAGTGTTCCTAATCTTGGCGATTTCAGCGGTGCAGCTGCCGAAGAGCCGCGCGACCGCTTCACCGCGGTACTTTCTCTAGGGCGAGATCCGGTTCTCTGCAAAGCGCGAGCATCCTCGCGCGCACCGCATCACGCAGGCGGGCAGCGGCGCTGAAGCCGCTTCCATCAGCCCGCACCGCTTTCCCAATGTGCACACTTATGTTGCTCGGCCGGGGAAACCATTGTCCGCCGCGCAAAGCCGACCGCGTGCCGCTGATCACGATGGGCATCACCGGAATGCCGGCGTCCACGGCAACAAGGAACGATCCGAGATAAAATCCCATGAGGCCAGGCATCCGGGTCAGCGTACCTTCCGGAAACGAAACGATCCGCTCCCCGGACAGCGATGCCTCGAGCACGTTGCGGGTGTCTTCAACACCGCCTTTTACGTCGGTTCTGCGCACGAACAGAGTACCGATGCGTCGCAGGAATAGACCTGCTACCCGCTGCCCGGCCAGCTCCTCTTTGGCAACAAAGGAGAGCGGACCCGGGATCACCGCCGATAGGACTACTGGATCCAGATAGCTGGAATGGTTGACGGCGAGCAGCACGTTGCGCGCAGGAATCGGTTCTTCCACTTCGACCTTGGGCGGCAGCCCCGTAAGCCACAAAAAAGTGCGCGCTGCGTAGTGGATCGCCTGGTGGCGCCAACCTCGGCTCGGCAAGATGAGAACCGCCGACCAGACCACACTGGCGCCTGCGACCAGCACCGCCCACCAGTAGCCTGCGTAGACGAGGTCGAAGATCCGACGCCGGAGACGGCGGGAACGATGGCCAAGTCCGGACAAGGAGAGCCTAGTCAGCTGCCACCACAGCGCATGGCCCTTTTGCGAAAGCGAGCCGCTGTCATAGAGCGAGCGGGCCGCAGATCGCCGTAGCTTCCCGCTGGATGTCTTCGGTACGGTGTTGGGCGGCGCGAGCACGACCTCGTCGGGCGCCATATCGAGTTGCGTCTTCGCGATCTCAATAATCTTGTTCCTCAGCGCTTCGAGGGCGCTCTGCGCAGTGAGGCGCGTTTCGACAAGCAGCACGAGCCGCTCGGTGCCTGCGCCTCCCAATGTGCTGGGAAACGCGGCCACGCATCCCTTTCGCACACCTTCCACTCCGCCGACGAGTTCTTCCAGCTCCTGCGGGTAGATGTTGCGCCCGGCCTTGATAATGATGTCCTTGATACGGCCGGTGATGAACACATCGCCGCCAGCGATGTATGCTCTGTCTCCGCTTTCCAGCCATTCGCCGTCGAACAGCGCCTTGGTCTTCTCCTCGTTTCGAAAGTAACCCTTTGTCGCGGATGGACCCTTGAACTGGAGGCGCCCCTCGGTTCGTTCGGGAACCTCGACGCCAGCCTCATCGACAATTCGAATCTCGTGCCCGGCAATCGGCCGGCCGCAGGCCATAAACTCGAGCGCGGTCGCATCGTCCGGCTGTGCCGGCCTCGCCTTTCCATCGCGAGAAAGCGCTGAGCGCTGCACCCGGTCGACAATCGGTCCCCGCCCGACAGGAGGACAAGTAAGGCCTACGGAGTTCTCGGCCATTCCATAGACCGGAGCCATGGCTTTGGCCGGAAATCCGTACTTGGCAAAACGAGCGGTAAAGCGGGCAATCGTCCCGGGGCTAACCGGCTCCGCTCCGTTCATCAGCATCCTAAGCGAGCTCAGATCGAGACCCTTGATGTCCTCGTCATGCACATTCTTGCAGCACAATTCGTAAGCGAAATTCGGCGCCGCGGAGAGCGTGGCCCGGTGCCGGCCTATTGCGCGCAGCCATCTTCCCGGATCGGCGAGAAAGGCGAGCGGCGGCATGAGGACCGTCGGCACGCCATAGTGCAGCGCGCCGAGCCAGGCGCCGATCAGCCCCATGTCGTGATAGAGCGGCAACCAGCTCACGAAGACATCCGAGGAGTTCGCAGCGAGTGCCTCTCCCACGGCGCGAATGTTTGCCAAAAGGTTTGCGTGGGTGAGAACGACACCCTTAGGATCGCCGGTGCTGCCTGACGTGTACTGGATCAGCGCAATCGTGTCCGGACCGGCTGGTAGGGGCTTGTCGACAGCCCCCGCGCGCGACAGTTCCTTCACCGTCTCCACATGATGCAGATCCTCGGCCAGCCCCAGCATCAGCTGGCCAACGGCGCGGAATTCCGAGCCGACAATGAGAAAGCTCGCGCCGGCATTCATCAGAACGGTGGCTTGCCGCCGCAGATGATCCTCGACCTGGGCTCGCCGGAAAGGGGGATAAATGGGAACGGGCACGCCCCCCGCATAGAGCACCCCAAAGAATGCCTCAAAGAACGCGGCCTCGGTCGGTAGCATGATGGCCACGCGATCGCCCGGCTCGAGCCCCCGCTCGATCAACCCCGCAGCTACGGTGCGACTCTCCTGATCGAGTTCGGCATAAGAGATCGTCTGTTCCTCATCCTCGCTGCGCCATAGCAAAACATGCGGACGTTCGCCGTGTGAATGCACGTGATGCGCTAGAACGCCGACGAGGCTCGCCTCGTAGAATGGCGCGACGACCTCGGGCAACTCCATGAGCTCAGAAGTCAGCGCTTCCGCCGCCACTGCGCGGTCCGGCGCTACCGCAACAAGTGCCTGCAGAAGGTCGCTCGGCGTGCTCGCATCCGCAACCAACTCGTCAGGTAGGCGAACCTTGAACACCCGGTCGATCCGCAGCACCAACTCGGCTCGCCCCAAGCTGTCGAGCCCCAGATCCCGGTCAAGATCGCTGTCGAGCGTGACAGCGACCCTGCGTTGCATTTCAGGATGAAGCTCCCAAACCAGTTCCCTCACGAGGCGGCTGAATTTTGCAGTAACCTCGGGGCTGGCTTTCTCCGGAGTGTTTCCAGCTGAAGGCTGCGGCGAGTCGATCATTTATCAAACGCTCCCTAACTTGCGGCTTGCAAATGAACGGCTCAGATACCGGCCGCTCGAATTAGGGAACCCTAGGCGGCACCTCGAGCAAAGCGAGTTCGAGGGCTTTTGACGAGCATGCCATGAAGACAAAACCGGGTCGGTCCTGTGATCTCATCCTCATGTATGGACCGGCCGTGCGTTCGCAAGAGGCTTTTGGAGATGAAGAGGTCGGGTCTATGCGCAAGGCAGACGTTGGAGGATCCTGAT
>DATFVP010000085.1:0-4555 GCA_035260285.1 Methyloceanibacter sp. | reverse complement strand
GCCTGGGCGAAAGTGATCGTGGATGAGGCAAGCGACGCGATCCTCGGCGCCCATGTGGTCGGGCACGCGGCCGAGGAGCTGATCAACATTTTCGGGCTCGCTAAGAAGCACGGCATCACGGCGACCCAGCTCCGCGACTTCATCTACGCCTATCCGTCCTTCTCCTCCGACATCAAGCACCTGATATAGGCAGGTTAGGCCTCGGCTTGCGACACCAGCTCAATCATAGCGCGCGCGATCTCGTGCTCACCGAGAATCACGACGCTTGCACCATGCTTCTTGAGATGCAGAACTTCGGCTTCCGAATGCGCCCGCGCGATGATGCTGAGCTTCGGGCTGAGCTTGCTGGCCTGCTCCACAACCTGGCCACCTTCGAAGGCATCGGGGATGGCGACGAGCAGGCAGCGGGCGGCAGGTAGGTTGGCCGCACCGATAATATCGGGGTCAGCGGCATTGCCGGCGATGGTCTCAATTCCTTGTTCTTTCGACTCGGCAAGCCTTTCCTCGTCGCTTTCGATAACAAGGAGCGGCATGTTCTTCGCGGCGAACACCTCGCTGATGACGCTGCCGACACGGCCGTGACCCACCAGCACGACATGGTTTGTAAGCGTGGTCGGGCGAACCTGCTCGCGGCTCGTGCTCTCGTCCTCGGGAGGCTGCGCAGGTTCGGCTTCAGCGCGGTGCCTGTCGCGCGAGGTTTGAAGCACGTCGAGCCCGGCAAAGAGCAGCGGATTGAGCAGGATAGAGAGGATGGCGCCGGCTAGGATGAGATTGCGGCCGCGCTCAGGGAGTAAACCGAGATCGACACCGAGCCCGGCGAGGATGAAGGAGAACTCGCCGATTTGCGCGAGACTGACCGAGACAAGCAGCGCGGTCGAGGTGGGATAACCGAACAGGCGGATGATGGCGAATGCCGCAATCGATTTGCCGAGCAGGATGATGGCTAGCGTGGCGAGCACGGCGAGCGGATCCTCGATGAGGATCGCTGGCTTGAACAACATTCCGACGGAGACGAAGAAGATCACGGCGAAGGCGTCGCGGAGCGGCAGCGTCTCTTCGGCGGCGCGCTGACTCAACGGCGACTCGCTTAAGATCATGCCGGCAAAGAAGGCACCGAGCGCGAAGGACACGCCGAACAGCTCGGCGGCGGCGAAGGCGGCGCCAAGGGCGATGACGAATACAGCCAGCCGAAACAGCTCGCGGCTGCCGGTGTGCGCCATGTAATGCAGCGCCCAGGGGATGAGGCGCTTGCCGACGATGAGCATGATGGCGACGAAAGCCGCGATTTTGCCGACGGTAAGCCCGGCGGCCATGGCGATGTGCTGGAGGTCGGCGGCCTCTTTCCCCCCTCCTCCCAGCAGGCCGGCAAAGGCCGGGAGCAGCACGAGGGTCAGCACCATCACGATGTCTTCGACGATGAGCCAACCGACGGCGATGCGGCCGCGCCCGGTTTCGACTAGCCGCCGCTCCTGCAGCGCACGCAGGAGAACGACGGTGCTCGCCACCGATAGCGCCAAGCCGAAGACTAGGCTGGCGCCGATGGACCAGCCGAGCCAATGGCCAAGCGCCATGCCGAGCAGCGTGGCGCAGAGAATTTGCGCTATGGCGCCGGGCACGGCGATCGCCCGTACCGAGAGCAGCTGCTCGAGCGAGAAATGCAGTCCGACGCCGAACATCAGCAAAATGACGCCGATCTCGGCAAGCTCGCTCGCGAGCGTCTGATCGGCAACAAAGCCGGGCGTCGCCGGGCCTATGAGCACGCCGGCGATGAGATAGCCGACGAGCGGCGGCAAACGCAGCCGATGGGCGAGGGCGCCGAATACCCAGGCAAGGGCCAGCGCAATGACGATGGTGGAGATCAGCGGATGGGCCATGAACGGTCAGGGACGCCTCAAGCGGTCGTCCCCTCCTCGGCAAGAGTCGAGGGTTCCGGTCGTGTCGCCGCTTCCTCCGGCAACTTACTTGGCGCCAATACCGCCTTGCGTACGTCCTCGATCATCGCCTTCGCGATTTCGAGCTCGCCCATGATCACGGTGGTGGCGCCGTGCTTCTTCAGGTGAAGCACCTCCTCCTCGTAATGAGCCCTCGCGATGATCAGCAAATCCGGATTGGCTTGGCGCGCCTGCATCACGGCCTGGCCGCCCTCGAAGGCATCGGGGATTGCGACCAGCAGGCAGCAGGCTTCGCCGAGATTGGCCGAACGCACAACCTCTGGGTCTGCGGCGTTGCCGGTGACGGTCTCGATGCTTTGCTGGCGAAGCTCCGCCGCCCTGTCCAGATCGCTTTCGATGACAAGGAGGGGCAGCTTGGCCTCGCGCAGCGCCTCGCTTACCACGCTGCCGACTCTGCCATGGCCGACGAGCACGACGTGATCGGTAAGCCTGGTGGTCGGGATCGGCTCGCGGCGACGCGCCTCCGGCGGTGGACCTGCCTCGACATTGCCGGCTTCTGCCGCCGCGCGCCAAAGCGGCAGGCGGTCGAGCAACTCGATGAGCAGAGGATTGAGCAGGATCGAGATGATGGCGCCGGCAAGGATCAGGCTTCGCGCGCTTTCAGGCAGGATCGCAAGCGAGACGCCAAGCCCGGCAAGGATGAAGGAAAACTCGCCAATCTGCGCGAGCGACACCGAGATGGAAAGCGCCGTCGGCGCCTGATGGCCGAACAGCCGTACCACGAGGTAGGCCGCCGCCGTCTTGGCAATCAGGATGATGAAGATGGTGGCGAACAGCGCTGCCGGCGCCTGGATGACGATGCGCGGGTCGAACAGCATGCCGACCGAGACGAAGAACAGCACGGCGAAGGCGTCGCGCAAGGGAAGCGACTCGGTCGCCGCCTGCTGGCTCAGCCGCGACTCGCTCAAGATCATGCCGGCGAAAAAGGCACCGAGCGCGAGAGATACGCCGAAGAGCTCGGTGGCGAGGTAGGCGAAGCCGAGCGCGATCGACAGCACGGCGAGGCGGAATAGCTCGCGGCTGCCGGTGTGGGCGACGTAGTGCAAGATAAGCGGGATGACCTTCCTGCCGACCAGCAACATGACCACGACAAAGGCGGCGATCTTGCCGAGCGTTAGTGCGATCGCCTCGAAAAACTCTGTGGGATCGGGGGCATCGCCGGTGCCCTTGAGCAGCCCGGCGAGCACCGGCAGCAGCACCAGCACAAGCACCATGCCGAGGTCCTGGACGACGAGCCAGCCAACGGTGATCCGCCCGCGCTCGGTATCGAGCAGCCGCCGCTCCTGGAACAGACGCAGCAGCACCACGGTGCTGGCAATGGACAGCGCGATGCCGAAGACGAGGCCGGCGCCAGGCGTCCAGCCCTGCCACCAGCCGACGGCCATGCCGAGCGGTGTCGCCACCAGGGCCTGCGCCAAAGCGCCGGGGATGGCGATGGCGCGCACCGAGAGCAGGTCCTCGAGCGAGAAGTGCAAGCCCACCCCGAACATCAACAAGATCACACCGATCTCTGCGAGCTGGTTGGCGGCGCTCTGGTCCGCGACAAAGCCGGGGGTGAAGGGGCCGATGGCGATGCCGGCGAGGAGGTAGCCGACCAACGGGGGCAGCCTGAGCCGCTGCGCCACAAGCCCGAAGCCGAAGGCCAGCACAAGCCCGAACACGAGCGTGGAGATGAGCGGGGCCGATTGCGGCATCCAAAGAGCCCTTGGCGACGAACGTTTCGTGCTCGGCCCGGCGGAACGCCAAGCCAACAGCAATTAGGCCCGCGATTGAGCGGCGGGACAAGGGTTTTGGCGCTTTTTCGAAAGTCAGCGCACGGCGCCGGTCTTGGGCAACGTCTGACGCGATAGGAGGGTGCCGATATCGATGGCGCGCTGCCTGAGCGGCGAGAGGCTTTCCTTCCAGCCTTCGTCGAGCACGAGCTCGCTTTTCGCATCGAAGCGAACGTGGTTGCCGGCGACCTCGTGCTTCTCGGCCTCGGCCCAAGCGAGCTGGCGTGGATCGAAGTTGAGCCCCAGAGGCTGCAAGATGCTTGCCAAGGTGCCAGCAGGATCACGCACCAGATCCTCATAATGAACCACGCTATGCGGCGCCGATTTCAGTTTCCGGCGGATTTGCTCGTGGATCAGCTCGTAGCGGAAGATGTGTTTGAGGAAGCCGCCATGCTTGCGCGTCACCGAGTTTATCTGCCCCTTGGGGTCGCGCACGATATGCACCGGGTAGACGTCGAGCTCCTTAAGCTGCATCAAATAAGCGAGCCGCTTTGGCAGCTTCGAAGAGTCGACGACGAAACTCTTGCCGGTGGCGTCGGAGACCGCCCTAAACACGACGGCGTTCGGCGCCTTACCCGCGTCTGTCTCGCCATAATCGAGCATGTCGAGACCGCTGAGCGACTTGCCAACGGTCTCGCGGGTGCGCGCATCGACGCGCGACCAGACCGGGCATTGCCAAAGCGACGGCGCGCCGCAGGAGCAGGGCGCGGAATTCTGCTTGCGCGGATGGTTGATGCCGAGCTGCCGGTTGAGCTTCAGCACCTCTCCCGCCGAGAAGATGGCCGGATGAGCGTTGAGCATCAGGTCGAGCAGCGTCGACCCGCTATGGCT
>DATFVP010000084.1:0-7678 GCA_035260285.1 Methyloceanibacter sp. | reverse complement strand
GCGCCCGCAGCTCGGTGCAAAGCTTGACCGCGTCGTCGCGGGCATCGGCGCCGATCTGCACCATGTAGAGGTAGCGTCGGCCGCGGCTCAAATTGCGCTCTGGCAGCACAAATGGCTCGCTGTTCGCCAGCACCGAGGCATAACGCTGCCTCAGCCGCGCGAACGTCGACAGTGCCCGCGCCTTGGAGAATGACGTCGACACCTGAATGCCCCAAGGCCGCCACGCACCGCTCGCAGTCAAAGGCTCCGTCTCGTAGACCGCGCGCACCACGAGGGGTGCGAGCTTGCGGCAGGCTTCCACCACGTCCTCGGTTGGTGCCTTGATCGCGTCCGGCAGTTCGGTCTCGGGCAGCTTCCACTCCTCGGCGTCGCGTCCGGTAACGTAGTACACATAGCCGATGGTCTCCGCCGGCAGGCTCGATCGGCCGTCGAGCCAGGCATGCACGCGCTCGGCGCCGGCGTTATAGGCTGCCGCCGCCAAGCCGACATTGCCGAACTCGCTTTTGAGATCGGCGAGCAGGCCCGCCGAATGGACGATGGCAGCCTTTGGCTCGAACGGGTCGTCGAGACCCCGGTCGGCCGCCGTGCCGGGCATGAATTGCGCGATCCCTTGCGCGCCCTTCGGGCTCACCGCGCTCGGGTTGAAGCGGCTTTCCTTCCAGATCAGCCGCACGAAGAACATCGCCGGCAGTCCCTTCGCGTCAGCCTCCTCTCGCATCAACGGACACACCGTATCGACGAAGGGCTTGGGTCCGGCGGCAACCGCCGCCGCAGCTTCGATGCCCTTCTCAACATCGTCGGCGCGCGCCAAAAGGGGTGAAGCGACAAGCGCCACAGCAAGCGCCAACAGCGCGAGCGAAGCCGTGCGGCAAAAGAGCGCTCGGCCTGTTACGGGATATTCTTGGGGAAATCCTGCGGAAGCGCGCGCAGCAAAGCGAGCCAGACCATCACCAGGGACAAAAATCCGACGCGCTTCATCCGACCGAGAGGGGGTCGAAGTGCTTTTTTTAACAAGTAGATAACCGCTTGCGTAGACATTAACTAAAAACATAGCAGAACGCTCAAAAAAGTGGCCATCGAGCGCCGGTAGCGTCAAGCCCGGCGGGGCACTTGAGCGCGCGGTCTCGCTTACTCCTCCTCGTCCACGACCTCAGTGTCGGGCCGGTCGTCGCCGGGATCGACCTCGACATGCCAAATGCCCTTGTCGTCCTCATACTCGATGGTTTCGGTGGCGCCGGGCAGCTCCTGCTCGGCCGCGGCCCGTTTCGCCGCCGCAACCGCAGCTTCATGGCTGGAAAAGGGCTCTGAGTAGGCGCCGCCCGACTTGTAGGCCCAGCCGCCGTCATGCTCCACGATCTGATAGACAATCTTGGCCATTGCAGTTCACCACCCTTCGGATGTGAGATGCTGTACCGCCACGTTCCAAAGAACCTGTTTTGGCCCCGGCATTCTAAGCGTCGACAATAGGCGGCTGCCGATCTGCAGGCAACGCCGATGTCCCTCACTCGTCTTACTCCCTACAGAAATGACGACATGACATTTGGCGCGAAGTCACGTCATTCTTCGTCACCCCTATCGCCAAAAAGAGGAGCCATCGTGATGCCTGTGGATCAGCGTGATGCAGCGGTTCGCACCTATCTCGAGGATGTGTTCAACGGCCACGATCTCAAGTCGCTCGACAAATACATGAGCGAAGACCTCGTCTCGCATTGGCTCGGCGATCGAAGCCTGCGTGGTATCGAAGCCTGGAAGGACGCGATGGGCGGCTTCTTCGACGCCTTTCCCGACGCCGCCTACACTTTGAACGACCTTTTCTTCTCTGGCGACAAAGGCGTGTGGCGGGGGACCTGGCAGGCCACTCAGCGCAAAGACTGGGAAGGAATCCCGGCGACCGGCCGCAACGCGAAGTGGACCGTCATCATCATTGGCCGGTTCGAGGGTGACAAGCTGGCGGAGGATTGGGTCGAATACGACCGGTACAATCTGTTCCGCCAGCTCGGCGCGCTTTAGCCTGTTACCGATGTCACTGAAGGTGATCGGCGCGGGGTTCGGGCGCACCGGAACGCTGTCGCTCAAGCGCGCGCTCGAAGAGCTTAGGCTCGGTCCCTGCTACCACATGATCGAGGTCAACGCTCATCCAGAGCATGACGCTTTGTGGCTGGCGCTTGCGAAAGGCGAGAGCAGCGACTGGCGGCCGATGCTGAAGGGCTACGCATCTACCGTCGATTGGCCGACGACCTCTATCTGGAAGGCGCTCGCTGCGGCGAACCCGCAAGCCAGGATCATTCTCACGTTGCGCGATCCGGAGGCCTGGTACGCAAGCGCCGCGGCGACGATCTTCGCCAGGATGCTCGAATTTGTATCAATGCGTGCGAGCCCCGACGCGGTCGATCCGGTTCGCCGCCGCCACATGGAGATGATCAACACCCTGATCGTGGAAAACACCTTCGGCGGCTCGCTCGCCAAGGAGCACGCGATCGCCGTGTTCAACGCTCATAACGAGGAGGTGCGCCGCCTCGTGCCGCGGAAGCAGCTTCTCGTCTATGAGTCCGGCGAAGGCTGGGAGCCTCTCTGCGCCTTTCTCGACGCGCCGATTCCCACGACGCCCTACCCCAAAGTCAACACCACCGACGACTTTGCCTCGCACTTCCCCGGTAAGCGGTGAACTTTCTCCCTCCAGGGAGGGCTAGTGCCCGGTGTAGTCCGAAGTGCCGGCGCCGAGCGTCTTCTGGAATTCAATCCGCCGCCGCTCCTGCTCCGCGGTCTCATCGGCATGCGCTTGCGCCAAGGTGTTACGGCACGCGTCATAAGGCTCAGTCCCTGGGGTCAGCCCCTTCTCGCGGCACGCGGCATCGTCCCTTGCCTCAGACGCGGCCTGCGCCGCCTGTACGCTTGCCTGCCGGCTTTCTGGATTGGCGCAAGCCTCAAGCAGCGAAAGGCAGAACACGAGCGCAGCGGTGAAGGGGACGCGTGTTCCCATGGACGCCTCTACACCAGCCAATTGCGGTGGCGGAAAGGCAGGCCGACGCAATGCGGCGGATCTTATCAAGACCAAGCCCGCCAAGTGCGCAAGGCACGGTTATCCCTATCGCGAGCTCGTTCTACCCCCGCGGCGGGCGGCGGCGCTCGTGGAACCAGACGCGGTAGTCCGATGCCATCTTGGTACGCTGTGCCGGCGGCGCATGCCGCTTGCAGGTCGAAGCTTCCTCGCTGCCTTCAGGCGCGCCCCAGCGCAGCTCGACGCAGTCGTTGACGTTATAAGCCATCTCGAGTTCGGGCATGCGGCCGACAACGTCCTTGAGCGCGAGGGACCACTGCGAACCGTCGGTGCGCGTATAAGAGAACTTGCGCGACGCAAGCTCGGAGGCGAGCACGTTGTCCAATTCAGCCTTCACGTCGGCAACGGATTTGTCGTTCGGCATGGCATAGCGCTCTGGCCGCCGCGCCACGTGATCGGGGAAGCCGCGCACCACATCGATCGCGATCAAGAGACGCAAATCGCGCGACGGCGTCGCATAGTCTTCCCACGCGCCGGTCGTCTCGAAGATCGACGCGCCGTCAGGCAGCGCGACTTCGGCGCCGCCGCCACTCTGGTACTTGCGCCCGTTCTCGACCGAGGTCACGCGTGTGTTCACCTGCTCCTGCAGCGAGGTGATCGTCTCCTTCAGCGCGCGCACCGGATCGAGCGGCGCCGGCGACATCACATCGTCCATGCGGTCGTAAAACTCCTCAACCGAGAGCTTCGACTGCTCAAGCGAGAAGTCGCCGTAGTCCGGGCTCTTTGCGATCTCGGCATTGGTCAGGCGGCGCTCGGCACCGCTCCTGTCGCGCACGATCGGCCTGAAGCGCTTGAACCCGGGGCTGCCGAGCGAGGGATTCTGAGCGAACAGGAAGTTGCCACGCCAAAAGCGCTTTCGCGCGACCGTTCCGTCGGGCTGCCCGTCGATGGCGAGGAAGACGCCGGCCCCGTCGCCGGACTGCGGCACACGCTTCACGAGGACCAGAACGTGGCCGTAGGGATCGGCATAGATGGTGCCTGGACGGAGCGTATCCTCGCTGAGCGGCACGGGATAGTAATCGGTGTCGTTGTCGTCAGCCGCCGTTCGCCCGTTGCCGGATTGGACGCCGTTGGCGATGGTGGTCCGCAAGTAATAGCCGAACCCAGGCACGAGACCTTGCGGCTTCGGGGGAAGCTTGAGTACGGGCACCGGGACCGGCGCGGCGAATACGCCGAAGAAGCCGACCTGCTCGCCCGGCGGGGTCAGCCCTCCGGGCGGCGCGGGAGGAGGCTCCTCGTTCTCGATATTCCACCACTGCGGGCATCTCGGCGCCTGGCCGCCGTCACCGCGCGTGCATTTCGAATAGCCGAACGGCAATCCCATCTTGAAGGCGAAATAGGCGCGCAGAAAGTAAGGCACGTCTGCGCAATCCGGCTGAATGATTTGGCCCTTCTCGTCCTCGCGCAGACCCAAGGAGTCAAACAGCACGTTGCGCGACTTGTCTCGCAGCACGTCATGCATCGCGCTCCACGACGGCTCTTCATCAAGCGGCGCATCGAACAGCTTCTCGATCCACGCCGAATAGAGATTCTCCGTGTCACGATCCCACGCCGCGCGCACCGGCCAGACGCCTCTTCCCTTGACCGGCCTCGGCGGTTCCTTGCGCTGCACCACGATGTCGCGCGTGACCGTCTTGCAGTCTGCCGAGGCGTCGTTGCGCACGAGCATCGCCTGCCAGGTGCCCGCGGCGGGGGAAGCGACCTCCGCGAACCAGAAATAGGGCGGCCCGCCATGCCTGTCGCCGGATGCGGCCACGACGTGCCCGTTCGGCGCGATCAGCGAAAGCTCGCCGTCGAGGGGCTTCTCCGCAGTGAAGATTACACGCAAGGGCGCACCCTTCCACGGCGTCATCGGCGAGGCGAGCATGGCGAGTCGAGACTCGTCTTGGCAGGTGGCGGTTGGGGCTTGCACCTCAGGCTTCGCTTTGGCCTGGGCTTTCGCCGAATGCTTGGCAGCAAAAGCTGCGGAGGGGACGCCAAAACACCCCACAGCGATCAGCAAGGTTGCGATCGCAGCAACGGCAAATTGGCGTGGAGGCAGCAATCGAACCCCCGTCCGATTCTCCCGGTAGTTGAAAATACCCTCAAATTGGGCCGCAAAAACGGCAAATTGCATGCCTTCAAACGGACGGCAAAGATGAAGGCGGTTTGCCGGTTTTGGTCCCGAGCCTGTAAGTAAGGTCGCCTTGGAGTCGCCATGTGGTCTCGCCTGCCCCTCGCCCTCGCCTGCGCCCTGCTTCTGCTGCCCGCCCAGGCGCTTGCCGGCGCCAAGGAGAAGGTTGCGGCTCTCGCTCCCTCTGGGCTGGTGCTCGTGGTGGACGACAAGGGCAACGAGCTGATTGCGCAGAACGCGGATAAGCCTTTCGTGCCGGCCTCGGTCACCAAGATCGTGACGGCGTGGCTCGCGATGGAAGTGTTGGGCGGCGACTACCGCTTCGAGACAAAATTCTACCTGGACAAGGACCGGGTGCTTTACGTGCGCGGAGGCGGAGATCCCTTCCTGATCTCAGAGGAGCTGGCCAAGCTCGGGCAGGAACTCGTCGCGGCAATTGGCAAGGAGCCGGTGACCGGCATCGTGCTCGACGCGAGCTACTACCCTTCAGACCTCCGCATCCCGGGCATCGAGGACACCACTGAGTCCTACGACGCTCTGAACTCGGCGCTGGCGGTGAACTTCAACACGATCGCCGCCGTGCGCAAAGGCATCAGGGTCCGCTCCGCCGAGAGCCAGACCCCGATCACCCCGATCGCGATCAGAGAGTTCCGGGCGCGGGGTCCCCAGGGCCGCGGCCGCATCAGCCTGAGCAAAGACCCCGCGGTAAGCCTGCAATATGCCGGCGAGCTAATCGCCGCCTTCATCGAGAAGGCCGGCGGCAGCATCAACGGTAAGATCTCGACCGGATCCGTGCCCGAGGGGCTCAAGCCGGTCTACGTTCACAAGTCACGCCCCCTTTCGGAGATCCTCGTCCAGCTGCTCATCGCCTCGAACAACTACATCGCCAATCAGGTCTTCCTAGAGATCGGCGGAACCCTCGGCGGATCCGTCAGCCTCGAGAAGTCGCTGAAAGTAGCGAACAAGATGCTCGCCGCGAACGGCCTCGACAAGGACATCCATCTCGAGGAGGGCTCGGGCATCAGCCGCAACAACCGCTTCACGGGGCGCGGCCTCGCTAAGGTGCTCGAGCTTTTCGCGCCCCACGCGGAGCTGCTTCACGGCCACGACGGCGGCTTGAACAAGACCGGCACGATGTCTGGCGTGAGCACGCTCGCGGGCTACGCCGATACCTCAAGCCACGGGCGCGTGCGCTTCGTGATCTCGCTCAAGAGCAACGGCCCGATGCGCTTCGAGCTGCTCCACGCCATCGAGGCCGGGCTTTAGGGGGAAGATGGTTATCGCGCCAGACGACTGACGCCTACTCTTGAAGCAACTCTTCCCAGTCGGGTGGGACACGTCCGGCAGGACCCGGCACGGGCTGATCTTCCGGATGCCACCGTGGAACGGCCAGGTTGGGACCGGCGAAGACTTCTTCCGTGCGATAGTCGTAGAACCACCGCTCGCCAGGCTCGAAACTCGCAATGACCGGATGACCCGTCTCGGCATGATGTCTTGATGCGTGCTGATTGGGCGAGCTGTCGCAGCAGCCGATATGACCGCACTCGGTGCACCTGCGCAGATGAAACCACCAGCTGCCCGTCGCCAGGCACTCCACACAACCGGTGCCGCTCGGCTCGGCTAATGGATTGATGCCGTCTCGCTGAGATTTCATGGCGCTTGCCTCGTGAGTTGCCATCAGCGCGCGCCCGCATCAACCAGGCATGCTGTCGAATTGCGGGACGTCGAGCGGCTTTGCCCATTTCAGCCGCCGCTTGGTGAACATTTCGAGCTTCGGCGTAAACAATTCCGGATGGTCCAGGCTGCCAAGCATGATGAAGACGGTGCCCGGGAAGCTGTCCAGATTGCTGGTGAACAATCGGGAGCCGCACTCTGGACAGAAGTTGCGGTCGAGCCACTTGTCGGATTCGGCGATGTAGTGAAACGCTTTCGGGTTACCGCTGGTCAGGGTGAAGTCATTCTGCGGCACGCCGAAGAACGTGGCCATCTCCCCGCCAGACGCTTTTTTACAATCTAGGCAATGGCAGTTGGCGATAAAGGTCGGGTCGGTATCGAACTCGAATTTCACAGCGCCGCAGGCGCACTGACCCGTGTATTTCTTGATCATGCCGGTTCCATTCCATGCTTGGTTTTCGCGGGGACACTCAACGTAATCGGCTCTAAGGTCCATGGACAAGCGCTTTTCGGAGATCGGCATCTCTCGTCTGAAGCGGAGCCGTGGTCGCAATGAATCCCCTTCGCCGGGCGGCCTTACCTGTGGGAACGATGGAGCTTGCGCAGTATCTGATCGGGAAGACGCTGGTCCACGAGCTCGCGACAGCAAGGCTAAGCGGAGTCATCGTTGAAACAGAGGCGTATCCGCCTGGCGATGCCGCCGGCCACGCCTTTCGAGGCAAGACGCGAGGCAACCAGTCTTTGTTTCTCGGTCCTGGCTACTGCTATGTTTATTTTACCTATGGCTCTTCGTTCATGCTGAACGTCACCAGCGAGGAACCAGGTGTAGGTGC
>DATFVP010000083.1:0-2792 GCA_035260285.1 Methyloceanibacter sp. | reverse complement strand
GAAGGAAATTTCACGCTCTGGCATTTCGGCAACAGCCGGCCGGCGAGGCGAGGGATTCGGGCCGGATTGTCCCAGTGGCAATGGCCTTGCGCTGCCCTATGGTATTGCGCCAAACCGATAGGGAAACGCTTGCGAGGGCCTCTCACGCTCGCGCCGCAGGAGACCGGTCATGCTCACTATCTACGAGGCCCGGTCGGGTGCGCTTGAGCCGCACAAGAATCCGCGGCGGATCACCGAGCAGACGATCTGGATCGATCTCCTCAATCCCAAGCGGGAAGAGGAGAGGAAGATCGAGCGTGCGCTCAAGTTGGAGGTGCCGACCCGCGAAGAGCAGCGCGAGATCGAGGCTTCGAGCCGGCTCTATCAGGAGAACGGAGCACACTTCATGACCGCCACGGTGCTGTATCAGACCGAAACGGCGGAGCCCGCGACCACCCCGATCACCTTCATCCTCGCCGGCAACAGGCTCATCACGCTCCGCTATGCCGAGCCGCACGCCTTTTCGATATTCGCCGCGCGCTGCCGCAAGCCTGATCCAAGCCTCACCAGCGGCACGGCAGTGCTGATCGGGTTAATTGAGACCATCGTCGATCGCATGGCGGATTTCATCGAGCGCATCCAGGGAGAGGTCGACGCGCTTTCGCATTCAATCTTCGAGATGAAGGGAGGCACGGCCACGCGGCAACGCCGCTTTGACGTGCTATTGAAGTCGATCGGCCGCGAAGGCGAGCTCACCTCGCGTGCACGCGAGAGCGCGCATTCGCTTGGCCGCCTGCTCACCTTTCTTACCCAGGTGGCCAATGAACGGAAAGAGGACAAGTTGCTGAAAGCGCGCGTCCGCACCGCCGCGCGCGATGTGGTGTCGCTCGCCGACCACGTGAGCTATTTGTCGAACAAGATCGTGTTCCTGCTCGATGCAACGCTCGGCATGATCAATATCGAGCAGAACAACATCATCAAGATCTTCTCCATCGCCGCGGTCGTGTTCCTGCCACCGACTCTGGTTGCGTCCGCCTATGGCATGAACTTCGAGTTCATGCCCGAACTGAAGTGGTATTTCGGTTATCCCTTAGCCATACTGCTCATGGTGGTTTCGGCGGTGCTTCCCTATCTCTACTTCAAGAGCAAGGGATGGCTGTAGTTAATGTTGCTGCATGACGAACCGCCTCGCCTCTGTCGCGTTGCTGTAGTAGGAAGATGGGAAGACGAGTGGGGGTCGAACGAATTTGCGTAGGAGAAAATGTGCATGACCACTCGATCCTTGAGTATCGCCGCGGCCGCCGGCCTGCTCGTCACCGCGATGCTGCCGCAGCAGGCATCGGCGCTGCCTGGTGCCGGCGTGGCCGAAACGCAAGCGCGGCCGGCGCTCGTTCAACAGGTCGCGAGCAAATACAATCGCCGCTACTACCGCGACAACGGCACTTATGTACGTGCGCCATTCGCCGAGGTTGACACGCGCGGCAGCACTTGGGTTGCGGCGCCCTTCGCCCGCGTCTACTCCGGGCGGCGCGGCACTTGGGTGCGGGCGCCCTTCGTCAATCTCTGTGTTCCGCGCTAGTAAGGCTAAGCCACTCCAGACAGCATGAACCAGGCAAGCGCCGTGCTCGTGCAAATTGCGAGCGTGGCGGCTATGCCGAACTTCAGCCTGAGCAGCAGTAGCGCGGCAAGGCACGCGAGGAGCATGGCTTCGACGTCGAGCGTGGAGACATCGGGAAGCCAAAGCCGCAACGGGCCATGCCAAACTGGCTCGACCTTGGCGAAGAAAACGTGCAGCGCGAACCATAGGCTCAAGTTGAGAATGACGCCGACCACAGCGGCGGTAACGCCGCTTAGCGCGCTTGAGAGGCGGGGGTTCGTGCTGAGACGCTCCACGTAAGGCGCGCCCACGAAGATCCACAGGAAGCAGGGTACGAAGGTCGCCCATAGCGTGATCGCGGCGCCGAGCAGCCCGGAGGCGATCTTGGGTTCGCCGCCATGGCGGTAGCCCGCCAGGAAGCCGACGAATTCGCGACGAGGATCAAAGGCCCCGGCGTCGTTTCGGCGAGACCCAAGCCATCGAGCATCTCGCCGGTGCTCAGCCAACCATAAGTCTCGACCGCCTGTTGCGCCATGTAGGCGAGGACGGAATAGGCGCCGCCGAAGGTGACCACCACGAGCTTGGAAAGATGGCTATGTCGGTGAAGACGTGATCGCGCCCAAACAGAAGCACGAGGAGCGTCTGAGCGCGAGCCAGAGGCCGGCGGTGCGCAAAGTATAGGTAGGCCACACAGGGCTCGTCTCTGGGAGCGAAATCGCCTGAAGGCGGTTCTCCTCCAGGACGTAGCCGATGAGAGCCGCCACAGCGATGACGAGGGGGAAGGGCACGGCGAAGAAAAAGATGGCGATGAACGCCGCCGCCGCGACGATCCAGTCATGGGGACGCCGCAAAGTACGCCGTGCCACTCTGAGCAATGCCTCAATGACGATGACGAGCACGGCAGCCTTGATGCCGAGGAACGCCGCCTCAACGAGCGGCACATGCCTGTAGAGCACGTAGGGATGGAAAGTGCGAGCACGACGAGTGCGCCGGGAAGAACGAACAGCAACCCGGCGACAAGTCCGCCCAAGGTTCCGTGCAGCCGCCAGCCGACATAGGTCGCAAGCTGCATGGCTCCGTGCAGCCGCCAGCCGACATAGGTCGCAAGCTGCATGGCTTCGGGGCCGGGCAACAGCATGCAGAAATTGAGCGAGCGCAGGAATTGGTCCTCGCCGATCCAGCGACGCTCATCCACCAGCACGCGATGCATCAGCGC
>DATFVP010000082.1:0-3734 GCA_035260285.1 Methyloceanibacter sp. | reverse complement strand
CGCTGTCGCTCGACGGCAGGATCCCCGCGCGCGGCGCCGGGCTCACCAGGATGAGCGCACGGGCGAGCCCAGAGGCGGCAAGCTGCTGGGCAAGCAGCGCCCCCATGGAGTGACCGAGCAGCACCGGGTGCGTGGGAAGTGTTTTCAAGACTTCGGCGAAGTCGGCGCGATACTCCGCGAGGCCGACGCCGATTAGCTTTTGATCGGCGCCCTCTTTGTCTCTCCCATGCCCGACCAGATCCGGGGTGTGGACCGTCCAGCCCCTGCCCTCGAACACGTCACGAAAATTGTCGAAGCACCAGCCGCCTGCCGACGCGCCGTGCAGCATCACGATGTCCTTGGCCATGCCCTCAAGCTCGCTTCGAGGTTGCGCTTTGCTCGCATCGCCGGGCCGCGAAGTTCCGGCGACACTCGGTAGCACGGCAAGGGCCGCGGCTCCTTGCAGAAACGCGCGGCGGATTATGCGACGTTCCGCTCTTTACTTGCCTGCATCAGCGCGGCGAGCCCAGCCCTCGTGCTGGTGCTCGGGGCCCAATCGATTTCGGCGAGCGCCGAGCTGTCGGCGACAAGCGAGCCCGCGAACAGTCGGTAGGTTTCGGCATGTCCGAGCGCCTGCAGAGCAGCTTTAAGCACCGGGCTCGGCACCGGGAACAAGCCTCCGCGCCGGCCGAGGCCATGTCGCATGGCCATCACCATCTCGCCCACGGTCAGAGGCTCTGGATCGGCCACGATGAACGGACGCTTCAGCTCATTCGGCGCATCAAGCACCTTGGCCACCGCTTCCACCAGATTGTCCAGAGCGAGCAGCGAACGCTTGGCTTTGAGGCTCGCGAGAGGCAGCGGATAGGGAGAGCGGGCAAGCTCGGCCAGCCGCGCCATATTGCCCTGCACGCCAGGGCCGTAGACAAGCATGAGGCGGAGCGCCACCCAGTCGAGATTGGTCCCAGCCAAGCCCTGCTCGGCAGCGAGCTTTGACCGGCCATAAGCGTCGGTCGGCCGCGGTTCCAATGTTTCGGTCAGGACGCCTTCCGCTGTCGACCCTGATTGGGCGCGGATCGAGGACAGGAACACGAAACGTCGCACGCCGACCCGTTCAGCGGCGCGGGCAAGCTTCATCGTGGCCTCGGTATTGAGCAGTCGATAGTCGTCCTCCGGGACGCCCGACATGGTTTGTGCGACGCCCGCGGTGTGAATCACGGCGTCGACCTCGGCAAGCGCCTCGGACATATTGTACGGACGGAGAAGGTCGCCGATCAGAGCGCTCGCGCAGTTGATCGGCGTCGCACTTGGCCGGCGCAGAAGCACACGGAGCCGATAGCCGCGCTTTGGCAGCTCGCTCAAAAGATGCTGGCCGATGAAGCCGGTGGCGCCGGTCAGCGCAATGAGAGGCTTATGCGACGAAGCTGGACTCGTGGACGCCGTTCCTTCTTCCCCTTCAGGCATGGCGTTGCGGCTCGCGAAGCCTATGGGCTCCGCCGAGGCCAATCTTACGACTGGCGCGTCGTTTGGGCGAATTTTCGAGCGTGAGCCGCAGGATTTCGCCGTTGCTCTCGTCGGTCAAGGCGTAGACCGCCCCATCGGGCCCTTGCACCACGTCACGGATGCGGGTGCCCATGGGAATCCGCTCCTCGCCGACGACCTTCTCGCCGTCAAGGGTGAGGCGCACGATCGCTTGCCCCGACAGGGCGCCGATGAGGAGGTTGCCCTTCCAGGCTGGAATGGCATCACCGGTATAGAAGGTAATGCCCGACGGCGAGATCACTGGATTCCAGTGATAGATGGCGTCGACGAATTCAGGGTGCGTGGGCGGCTTGGGAATTGCGCGGCCGTCATAGTGCGACCCCCAGCTCACCACCGGCCATCCGTAATTCTTGCCGGCTTGCGGAATGTTGAGCTCATCGCCTCCCATGGGACCAAATTCGGTCTCCCACAGCTTGCCGGTCTCAGGGTGAATCGCGCCGCCCTGCGGATTGCGATGACCGTAGGACCAGATCTCCGGACCCGCGTCCTGGCGGCCGACGAAAGGATTGTCCTTGGGCACCGAACCGTCGGGATTGATGCGCACGATCTTGCCGAGATCGTTGGAAAGATCCTGGGCAGGGGTGAAGGTGAAGCGCTCGCCAAGCGTGACGAACAGCGTGCCGTCAGGCGCGAAGATAAGACGCGAGCCGAAATGGTTGCCACCCTCGACCTTCGGCTCCTGGCGGAAGATCACCTCGACGCCGTCGAGGCCGCTCTCGCCAAGCTTCCCGCGTGCCACCGCGGTCGAGGCGCCGCCCTCGCCTGGCTCCGAGTAGGTAAGATAAACGAGGTTGTTCGACTTGAAGTCGGGGTCGATTGCCACATCGAGCAATCCCCCCTGCCCCATGGCAACGACCTTAGGCACGCCAGAAAGCGGCTCGGAAAGCTTGCCGTCCTTCGATACGAGGCGCAGCGTCCCCGAGCGCTCCGTCACCAGCATCCTCCCGTCGGGGAGGAAGGCCAATCCCCAAGGATGGGACAATCCCGTGGCGACCGTCTCGACCTTGATCGTCCCGGCTTTGGTGTTGCGCGGCCCGTCCACGCTCATGCCGTAGCTTGAGACAAGCGTAAACGCGGCGGCTCCAACAAAAGCCAGGAGCAGCCACTTACCGCTGAAATGTCGTGCAAAATCCCTCAGGGACATTTTTCGCCTTGAGTTCCGATCCGGATTGGAACGCAGTCTAGCGCCAATTGTTTCGCAGGCCCACGCGACGTATCGGCTTGAACGTGTGGTTCAACGAGTCCCTGCGACGCGCCTTCCCCCCGTTCACCCCGCCACCAGCACGTTGGCGCGATCTCCATTGATTAGCATGGCGTAGGTCGCTGCCGGCGCCGGCCGGCCGATCAGATAGCCTTGCAGCTCCTCGCATCCTTCGAGCATCAGGAACGAGCGCTCGCCCTCGGTCTCCACTCCTTCGGCGATGACCGAATCTTCAGCGCCCTCCCGAGTCCGACCACGGCGCGCACGATTTCCGCCGACTTGGTGGCCGCGCACCTCGAAGGGCTTTGCCACGGCATTGAGCAGGCGGTTGGCCAAAGCCTGCGCGGCCTTTGGCCGGTTGCTGGTGGCCAAGATGAGGGTGAATTCATCGCTGCCCATCCGGGCAAGGAAAGCATCGTCGGCGTCATGTTTCAGGCGCCGCGCAATGGCAACTCGTCGCCGATGACGTGGCCGAATAGATCGTTGGCCTCCTTGAAGTGGTCGAGGTCGACCGTCAAAAACGCAAAGCTCGTGTCGTTCTTTTTGGCCTCGGCGAAGATCTGGGCTATCTGCTCGGCAAGGGATCTTGCTGGGGAGCAGTGCACTCCATCGCGACCCTTCCCCGCTCGCGGGTAGGAGCCGCGAGCCAGGAACACCACATGAACACGCGGCAATCGTTACCAAGGCCTCCATCATGCCGCAGGCGGAGGCTTCGATCGGTTTTGCCGACGCCACTCAATAAGCTATGACGGCCCTCGAGAGGTCTCCATCAGATTTACCGGTTCATCCAGTTTTCCGTTTGCCACTCGGCTGCGCAGCGCGGCGCCGTAGAGGATAGTCGCGGCTCTCATAGAGGCGGCGAATTCCACTACCATCGAACCTCTCCTCCTCAACCTCGAGATAGGCGCCCAACAAGGACTCAGGAGGAAGCTCCTCGATGGCGAAGCGAATGGCCTCTGAGGCGCGGGTGAAGCGCTTATAGCCAACGCCGCGGGATTTGGCTCTCCAGTTT
>DATFVP010000081.1:0-8370 GCA_035260285.1 Methyloceanibacter sp. | reverse complement strand
CTTATAGGTTGCCGGGGCAGCCGCGCCGCCGCCGGTATTCTCGAAGATAAGCTCATTGCGCAGCCTTTGGCCGACACGACCTGGAATGGGAGTCACGTCCACGCCAGCCATAACCGCACCAAGCCTCGAGCCGCCCGCGGTCGTGCCGTAAAGCGGTTGGAAGCCACAGCCGGCCAAGGCGAGGGCCGCGGTCACAGCCAAAGCCGCAAGCAATGGCCTATGCCACCACATTGACGATCCTCTGCGGTACAACCACAACCTTCTTGATTCGACGTCCCCCGATGGCGCGCACGACATTGTCGAGCTTTAGCGCAGCAGCTTCAATATCTTCCTTCGCGGCATCGCGCGCAATCCTCAACTCATCCCGCCTTTTTCCGTTTACCTGTACCGCAATTACCACGGTATCGTCGGCCAAAAGGGCCGGATCTGGGGCCGGCCAGGGCTGCTCCGCCACTAGGCCTTGATTCCCAAGTGCCAGCCAACATTCTTCAGCCAGATGCGGCACCATTGGGGCGGCGATTCGGGTGAGCATTTCCGCGGCCTCCCGCAGCGCGAATCGGACGTCAGGGCCGGGTTTTTCGTCTGCGGCGTTGAGGGCCGCCGACAGCGCATTGGCGAGCTCGTAGATATGGGCGATGGCGAGGTTGAAGCGGAGCTTATCGATCGCCGCGCTGACGGAGGCGGCGCTGCGGTGAGCCGCCCGGCGAAGCTCCAACGCTTCGCCCCCCATCTCTGCCGGCGGCGGGGCGCCCTCCCCCTTCTCCGCCGCCTCGTTGACCAGCCTCCAGACCCGCTGGAGGAACCTGTAAGCGCTGTCGACGCCGGCCGCGGTCCATTCGATGTCGCGCTCGGGCGGCGTGTCCGACAACATGAACCAGCGCGCGGTGTCGGCTCCGTAGGCTGCGATGATGTCGTCAGGGTCGACCACGTTCTTCTTCGACTTCGACATTGATTCGGTGGGACCGACGGTGATCGGCTCACCGGTCGCGGCGAGCACGGCCTTGCCGTCGCGAAGCGTGATCTCCTTCGGCATCACCCATTTGCCGTGCGCGTCCTTGTAGGTCTCATGCGTGACCATGCCTTGCGTGAACAGACCCTTGAACGGCTCGTCGATCGGCGAGTGCCCGGTCTTGTGCATGGCGCGGGTGAAGAAGCGCGCATAGAGGAGATGCAGGATGGCGTGCTCGACGCCGCCTATATATTGATCGACCGGGAGCCAATAGCCGACGGCATTCGAATCGACCGGCACTTGCGCATGCGGCGAACAGAAACGTGCGAAGTACCAGGACGAATCGACGAAAGTGTCCATGGTGTCGGTCTCGCGCGTGGCAGGCCCGCCACAGCTCGGGCAGGTCACATGCTTCCAGGTGGGATGGCGATCGAGCGGATTGCCGCTGCCGTCGAAGCTCACATCCTCCGGGAGCTTCACCGGGAGGTCCTTCTCGGGCACAGGCACGATGCCGCATTTCTCGCAATGAATCGTCGGGATCGGGCAACCCCAATAGCGCTGCCGCGAGATGCCCCAATCGCGCAGGCGAAACTCCGTGCGGCGCTCGCCTTGCGGCACGCCGTCGACAGTTTTCGCGATGAGGTGGTCGGCGATCTTCTCCTTCGCCGCCTCGACGGTAAGGCCGTCGAGAAAGGCCGAGTTGATCAGCGTGCCGTCGCCGGTATAGGCCGCATCGCCAATCGCGAAGCTCTTGGCATTGGCGCCGAGCGGCAGCACCACCGGGATCACGGGAAGCCCGTAGGCTCTGGTGAATTCGAGGTCGCGCTGATCATGCGCCGGGCAGCCGAAGATTGCGCCGGTGCCATATTCCATGACGATGAAATTGGCGATGAACACCGGGAGCTCGGCGCCCTCGATGACCGGATGCTTCACGCGCAAGCCGGTGTCGTAGCCCTTTTTCTCCTGCGTCTCGATCGCGGCCGCGCTCGTGCCATGGTGCTGGCATTCGGCGATGAACGAAGCGGCCTTCGCATCGCGCCCGGCAATCGCCTTGGCCAGGGGATGGTCTGGCGCAAGCCCCAGAAAGCTTGCGCCGAACAGCGTGTCTGGCCGCGTGGTAAACACTTCGATGATGTCGTGGCCGCGAGGCGCTTCACCTCTCCCCAATGCAAAGCGGATCAGCAGCCCTTGCGAGCGACCGATCCAATTCGCCTGCATTAGCCGCACCTTGTCAGGCCAGCGGTCGAGCGTCCTAAGCGCATCGAGCAGGTCTTCCGCGTAGTCGGTGATCTTAAAGACCCACTCAGGCTGCTCGCGCTGCTCGACGAGCGCGCCTGAGCGCCAGCCGCGTCCGTCGATCACCTGCTCATTGGCGAGAACGGTCTGATCGACCGGGTCCCAATTCAGTTTGCGCTTCTTGCGGTCGACGAGGCCAGCCTTGAGCAGGTCTAGAAACAGCTTCTGCTGCTGGTGGTAGTAGTCGAGGTCGCAGGTCGCGAGCTCTCTGCTCCAGTCGAGCGAGAGGCCCATGCTCTTGAGCTGGCCGCGCATGGCGGCGATGTTGTCGTAGGTCCATTTGGCGGGATGGACGCCACGCTCTATTGCCGCGTTCTCCGCCGGCAGGCCGAACGCGTCCCAGCCCATCGGATGCAGCACATTGTGCCCGCGGGCGCGCATGTAGCGCGCAACCACGTCGCCCATGGTGTAGTTGCGGACATGGCCCATATGGATGCGCCCAGAGGGGTATGGGAACATTTCAAGAACATAATACTTGGGACGCGGATCATCCTCGGTGGCGTGGAACAGCCGTCGGCTCTCCCAGAGCCTCTGCCAGCGTGGCTCCGCTTCACGCGGATCGTAGCGAGTGGTGGTCATGATCTGCTGCTGTGGTCCAAATCTGCGCCGACTAGGCCACGAAAGCCGAAGTTTGGTCAATCTAGGCCCGGCAACGACAGCGTGATTTGCCGCGCGCCCTTGGCATGCGCAAAGTGCGGGTCATGGTGGCCGATCGAGCAGCATACCCGCAAACTCGCGCGCGTCGGATGCCCCGCGCGCTTCTCCTCGGCTGCGCGTTGACGCTGGCGGCGGGAATGCCAGACCCGGCAGGAGCTGAGAACGATCAAAGCCTTGCCTGGTGCGAGGGGCAAGGAAATCCGACGCTCGAGCAGCAGATCGGAGCCTGCACCGCGTTGATCGAGGCCATGTCCGGCGAGGCCCGGACGCGTGCCTTGAACTATTTCCGCCGCGCCGCCGCTTACCTCCAGCGACAGGACTACGACAAGGCGATCAGCGATTTCGGCGAGGGTCTCGCGCTCGATTCCGGCAGCGCCGCCGCCTATTATGGCCGCGCCATCGCCTATGAGGCAAAGATGGACACCGACCACGCCATTGCGGACTATGACGCCGCTACTAAGCTCGATCCGCGCAACGTCAAGGCCCTGAGCAATCGCGCCGCGATTTATGCCGACCAGCGCGCCTATGAGCGCGCGCTCGAGGACAACAACCGCGTTATCGAGATCGAGCCTGACCAAGCTGCCGGATATGTCGCTCGAGGGCTCACTTATGCGCGTCGCGGCGACTTCGAGTACGCGCTGCGCGACTTCGACAAGGCCGTCTCGCTCGACGCCAAGTCGGCCATCGCCCTGTTTAACCGGGGCCGCGTCTATTTCAGCAAGGGCGACGTAGAGCGCGCGATCCAAGACTATGGCGCCGCCATCGATATCGGTCCGAAGAATGCCAGTGCGTTCGAGAGCCGCGGCTTCGCCTATCTCAGCCAAGGCCAGATCGACAAGGCGATCGCCGATTACGACGCTGCGCTGCGGCTCGACGCCAAACGTGCCACGGCGCTTTATGGGCGCGGCACCGCCAAGCTGAAAAAGGGCGATGCGCGCGGCGCCGACGACATCGCCGCCGCCAAGGCCATCAAGCCTAACATTGCCGGCGTGTTCGAGCAGTCCGGTGTGCAGAGGTGATCGGAGACGCCGACGTCACGTCCTCTCTCGCCGCGGTGATGCGCGATATCGCCGATGCCGCGCAGCACGCCGGCCGCAATCCCAACTCCGTAAAGCTGATCGCTGTCAGCAAAACCGTGCCTGGGGAGGTAATCGAAGATGCGATCCGGTCAGGTCAGCGCCGGTTCGGCGAAAACCGGGTCCAAGAAGCGAAAGCGAAGTGGCGGGCGCTGAAAGCGCGTCATTCAGGTCTTGAGCTTCATCTGATCGGCCCGCTGCAGTCGAACAAGGTACGTGACGCGGTGGAATTGTTCGACGTGGTTCACAGCGTCGACCGGCCCAAGATCGCAGCGGCGCTTGCCGAGGAGATGTCGCGGAGCGGAAAGCGCCCGCGACTGCTGGTGCAAGTAAATACCGGTGAAGAGCCGCAAAAAACTGGCGTCATGCCGAGCGAGACGGACGCCTTTGTGGCGCGATGCCGCGATGAATATTGCCTTCAAATCGAAGGCCTGATGTGCATCCCGCCTCTCGACGAGGAGCCTGCCATGCATTTTGCGCTGCTCGCCAAGATCGCCGCGCGGCTCGGGCTGAAGGAGCTGAGCATAGGCATGAGCGGCGATTTCGCGAAGGCCATCGCTGTAGGCGCCACCTATGTGCGCATCGGAACCGCCATCTTCGGCGCACGCGATACCAACGACGATTGACCTCTCACATCACCACAAGCGCAGACCCGCGCCGCAGCTCCGCAAGCAGCATTAGCAGATCGTGCAGCGACAGCGCGATGCAGCCCGCCGTCGGTGCATAGCCTGAGCGTGCAAGATGCACGAAGATGGCGCTGCCCCGCCCCTTCACGCGCGGGCGGTCGTTGTGTCCAAGCACGAGAATCAAGTCGTAGAGATTGTCGTCGCGAGTCAGGCGGTCGGCGCCGGATCGCGGGGACAGTTTGACGAGCCTGTTGTAGCTGCGATCGGCGGGATCCTCGCACCAACCATCGTCGGCTCGAATGGCGCGCAGTGGGAATACCGTCCGCGGCCGCATCAGGCGATCGGCGCGATAGAGCACCTGGTGAACTTGAAAGCGTCCAAGCGGTGTGGCGCCGTCGCCTTCCCGCTTCAACGCCTTGATACCGCTCCGGCCGAGCGCCGCGCGTCGCACCCCATGCGCCAAGACAAGGCGCCCTTCGCTTCGATTTCCGGGTGAAGGTCGCAACGCGACATCTCGCTTAACTCTCATAGCCAATTGGCCTTTTTCTTGCTGGCTGAAGCTAACCGACCCGCTTGTCCAATGGGAAGGCCCCCCTTATTACTGGAGACCTCGGAACTCACTCGGGGACAGCCATGGGCAATGCGCGCAAGATCCTGATCATCGACGACGATGAAGAGCTTCGCGAATCCTTGAGCGAGCAACTTTCCCTGCACGAGGAGTTCGATACGCTGCTCGCAGCCAACGCGTCTGACGGGCTCAAGCTTGCGCGCAACGGCCATGTCGATCTCGTGCTGCTCGACGTTGGCCTTCCCGACCTCGATGGCCGCGAGGCCTGCAAGCTGCTCCGCCGCGGCGGGTTCAAGGGGCCGGTCGTCATGCTGACCGGACAAACGACCGACTCCGACACCATTCTCGGCCTTGAGTCAGGCGCCAACGACTACGTCACCAAGCCGTTCAAGCTCGGCGTGCTGCTCGCCCGCATCCGCGCGCAGCTCCGCCAGCACGAGCAGAGCGAGGACGCGGTTTTCACTATCGGTCCTTACACCTTCAAGCCGGCGTCGAAATTGCTGGTCGATGGTGGCGGCGCCAAGATCAGGCTCACCGAAAAAGAGACCTCGATCCTTAAATATCTCTATCGCGCCGGCGAGCGCGTGGTGACCCGCGACGTGCTGCTGCATGAGGTCTGGGGCTATAATGCCGGCGTCACGACGCACACGCTTGAGACGCACATCTATCGCCTGCGCCAGAAGATCGAGAAGGATCCGTCGCAGGCCGAGCTGCTGATCACCGAGACCGGCGGCTACAAGCTCGTGCCTTAGCCGGCTCTCACTCGTTCGTCATTGCCGGGCTTGAACCCGGCAATCCATCCACAGCCGCCTCAGCGCGCAGAGCCCTCAGCGAAATGGATGCCCCGATCAAGTCCGGGTATGACGAGGTTAGGGAATTTCGAAATCGGCAATCACCGGGACGTGGTCAGAGGTGCGCGGCCAGTCCCGCGCCTCGTCGAGCACGCGCATCGAGGTTGAAGCTCCGTCGAGGGCAGACGTGGTCCAGATATGGTCGAGGCGGCGGCCGCGGTTCGACGCGCGCCAATCGCGATTGCGATAGCTCCACCAGGTGTAAAGCTTTTGCTCCGCCGGCACGTGGCGGCGCATCACGTCGACCCAATGGTGCGCGGCTTGCATGCGCAGGAAGCGCTCGACCTCGGCAGGCGTGTGGCTCACCACTCTGAGAAGCTGCTTGTGCGACCACACATCGGTCTCAAGCGGCGCGACGTTGAGATCGCCGACCAGGATCATGCGACTGGTTCGCTTGCCACGCATGCCGCGAAACCAAGCCTCCATGGCTTCGAGGAAATCGAGCTTGTGACGGTACTTCGGATTGAGCGCAGGGTCGGGCAGATCGCCGCCGGCCGGCACATAGACATTGTGCAAAGTGAGGGGCTTTGCCTGCGGGGCACTGCCATCGAGCACGACCGAGAGATGCCTCGCATGACCGCGGCCGCAAACATCGCGGCGCTCGACTCGACTGAACGGAATGCGCGAGAGAATGGCGACGCCGTGATAACCCTTCTGGCCTGCGATCGCCACATGATCGAACCCGAGCGCGCGGACCGGCAGATCGGGGAACAGCCCGTCTACGCATTTGATTTCCTGGAGGCACAGGATATCCGGCCGCTCCGCGCGCACGAAACGCTCGACCAGGTCGAGCCTCAGCCTGACTGAGTTGATATTCCACGTCGCGAGGCGAAAACGCATGCGTTGTGCCCAAAAAAAGAAAGGCGCCCAACCGCTGCGCGTGGTTGGGCGCCAGAAGCGCGTTTTTTGCGCGCGCGTGCCGGGAGGGAAGCCGGCACGGGCGGACCACATCTTCGGCTAGACGGGGGGCACTACCGATGAAAAGCGATGTGGGCCGCTTCTGAGCAACAAATATGGGGGTTGCGCACAGATTTCAACCGGCGCAGGGCAAAAAAATTAACGCGTCGTAAACGTTGGACGGCTGAACGTGCCTAAAATATTGATTGGCAACGCATTTTCCGGCGCCAGCTAACAAATTTGTGAAGCCGCAGAAGGCCCTAAAGGCGTATTCGCACCTGCGAAATCAGCGGAAAGGCTGAAACGACGTCGTCGAGGTAAAGAAGTCCGCCGCGACCTTTCGCCCTGGCACGATGTCGTTGATGGTAACCGTCGTGGCGAGCCCTTGCGCGTCGGTAATCACCCACTGCTTGAGCTTCATTTCAGGCTCGGTGTCGAAATAGAGCTTGATCTGGCCGGCCGCCTGGCCGCCCCTGTCCTCAAGGGTAATGGCGAGCGATCCATCGTCGCCCTCGACGCCGACGATGCGCGCGTCGCGGGCGAGGTCAACACCGTCACCCAGCAGCAGGCGGAACGGTGTCGATTCGAGCGGATATTTCTCGATGGTCTTGAGGCTTGAATCCTCGATGGCGAGAAAATGCCCGTCCGCCACGAGGCGGAGCGTGCTCGGCGGCGCATAGTCGAATCTGAGCTTGCCCGGCCGCTGCACATAGAAGCGGCCGCCGGTGTGCTTGTTGTTGGAGTCGATCTGGTCGAAATTGCCCTGCAGGTTGGTGATGCCGTTGAAATAGGCGTTGATGCGCTGGACCGCTGCGTCTTGCTGCTCGCCGATCAGGGGCGTCGGCGCCGGTGCCGCTTCCACCGCGGCGTCCCAGCCGGCTCCCTCATCGCCGCCGCCCTGATTGAGCTCGCCAGGAGCAGGCTCAGCCGCGTCATAGGATTGATCGTTTTGTGGCGTGGCAGCGGGTGCGGGGGACGATTTCGGTATGGTTGTGTCTTGGGCGAGCGCCATACCCGCCGGGACAAGGAGAGCTGATAGGCTCAGGACAAGCCACGCGGTTATTATGCGCATCGATGAACCCCTCGGGCTTTCGCGCAGGCCCCAGCGTTATCGATAGATGATTCCGCCAAATCTGGTCAACTTCGTGATGGCGTTTCCATTTGTCACTACGGGTCACTTGCGGTGCGGTTTTTCCCGGAGTTCTGCGGAACGCAAGGGCTAAGAGTGGCGCTCTGTCACATCCTGTCTCGCGCGTCCGGTGCCAATTCCGGTGCCAATTCACTTGATGGCCTTGGATAGGATTGCGTCGGCAATCGCTGCGGCGTGACCATCTTCCCCGCCAAGTAAATGGGCATAAGTGTCGAGCGTTGTACTTGCCCGTGCGTGCCCTGCCCTCGCCGCAACGGCATGAACCGGAACTCCGGAGCGAAGCAGCAGCGACAGGTGCGT
>DATFVP010000080.1:0-3309 GCA_035260285.1 Methyloceanibacter sp. | reverse complement strand
CTATGTGCAGACCGTCAAGAGCATGAACGGCATGGCAGAGCTTTTCGACCGCCCGGAATGGGAGCGGGAGGTCAACGGCCCTTGGCCCGATCTCAAACTCGCCGCCGGCACGCCGCTCGAACCTCTTCTGAAAGACGGCATCGCCGAGCGCTTGCGGCCGCTGTTCCAAACCAGGATCGAGCGAGGCGTCTATCATGTCGCAAGCGGCGGGTCCGATATCGAAATTGCCGTCGATCGCGGGGCGATCGAGACGGTACAGCGTCAGGTTCCCGTGCATGAGGTCGAGCTTGAGCTGAAACGAGGCGATCCGGCGGAGCTCTTTCGCCTCGCACGCAGTCTCGCAGCGACCGTTCCATTGCGGCTCGCGGTGAAGACGAAAGCCGAGCGCGGCTATGAGCTTGCCGCGAATGCCGCGCCAGGCGCCGAGAAGGCTGGGCGTGTCGATCTCGACGGCAAGCTCTCCTGTCAGGAGGCCTTCCACGCCGTCGCGCAAAGCTGCCTCAGGCAGATCATCGTCAATGAGCCCGGCCTGTGTGCGGGCGATGCCCAGTCCCTACATCAGATGCGCATTGGCCTCAGGCGCCTGCGCGCCGCCATCGTCGCCTTCGAGAAGATCGCCGCCGATGCAGAGCAGGACAGGATGAGGGACGAGTTGAAATGGATCACGAACGAGCTCGGACCGGCTCGTGATCTCGATGTCTTCGAAGCCGACATCTTGCAGCCAATGGGCAAGACCCGTGGCGAGGATGCGCGCCTGGCCGAGGCGCGTCGCGTCTTTACCGGCGCACGCGCCAAAGCCTATGGGGCGGCAGCCCAATCGATCCGCTCCGGCCGGTTTCGCAATGCGTTGCTCGATGTCGCCGAGTGGATCGAGGCGGGAGCGTGGACGCGCGACCCTGACCTGCGCGAGCGGCGCGAGGAGACGATTGGCGAACATGCCGCTGAATTGCTCTCGCGCGGGCGAAAGCGGATCCGCGAGAAGGGTGCAGATTTGCGGGCACTCGATGTCAAAAGGCGTCACAAATTGCGCATTAAGGCGAAGAATTTGCGCTACGCGGTCGAGTTCTTTGCCGGCGTCTTTCCCGGCGAAGAGAACGCCAAGCGGCGCGAAGTTGCGCTCGCCGCGCTGAAGGAGCTGCAGGACCAGCTCGGCGCGCTGAACGATCTCGCGCAGCGCGAGGCTCTGGCCGCCAATGGCCATGATTTCGGCGAACACGTGCAAGGGCTGTTGAGGCCGGAAGGGGCCGACGTCGATCAGCTGCTCGACCGCGCCCAAAAGGCGCATGCGGATTTCGCCAAGGTGAAATCTTTCTGGAAATAGCCCACACTATCAATGGATGGGATCGGCGCCTGGCTTTGGAATCTCCCTGATCACGTCGGTCGCCTTCTTGTCTGTGCGCAGCCCCAGGAACACCGGATGGCGCATCTCGCCTTGTGAGGTCCATTCGGTGAACTTCACCTCGCCGACGAGCTTGGGCTTGACCCAGGTGGTGTTCGCCGCGTCCGGGACCTTTTCGGCGATGGGCTTCGATTTGGTGACGAGTGGCACGAGACGCGCATGCAGGGATTTGAGCGACTCGCGGTCGAAGCCGGTTCCGGCGCGGCCCACGTAGCGCCAGTGGTCGTCTTCGCGCACGGCAAGCACGAGGGAACCGAAATACTGCCGCGAACGGCGCGGCGCGGTGAAACCGACGATGACCACCTCCTGGCCAACTGAGGCTTTGACCTTCAGCCATTCCCGCGTGCGCTGGCCTGAATAGTAGTGGCCGCGAGAGAACTTCGCCATGACGCCTTCTTCTCCGGCGCGGGACGCGCGCTTGAAGGCGGCGATGCCCTTGTCCCACACATGGGTGCTGTATTGCAGCAGAGGGTCGCGCGGAAGAATCTTCTCCAGCAATTCTTTGCGCTCGATCAGCGGATGATCGCGCAAATCCTGGTCGTCAAGATAAAGCAGGTCGAACACGCAATAGCACAGCCGCACCTTCTCGCGCTCGGCATTCTGCAGAAGCTGGAAGCGCGAGCGGCCGTGCGCGTCGAGCGCCACGAGCTCGCCGTCGATGACCGCGAAGCGGTGAAGTTTGCTCAAGGCGGCGCACACCGAGGGATATTTTCTCGACAGGTCGATCAGGTTCCGCGAATAAAGAACGACCGAGCCGTCCTTGATATCGGCCATCAGGCGGAAGCCGTCCCATTTCGTCTCGAAGATCCAGTCGGGATCGTCGAAGGGCTTGTCGGTCAAAGTGGCCAGCATGGGACGCAGATTGCGCTTCATGGGAGGGTGCTTCCGTGCCAAAGGGTGAAAGCGATAAACTACATTAGACGGTGGCGCGCCGAAAAAAGGGAGAGAAACGTGAATCTCGCTGAGCTCAACAGAGTTGCCAACACCCTGGTTGCGCCCGGAAAGGGCGTGCTCGCCGCGGACGAGTCCGCAGGCACCGTCAAGAAGCGCTTTGATGTAATCGGGGTCGAGTGCACCGAGGACAATCGCCGCGACTATCGGGAGCTGCTGTTCCGCTCCAAAGGCATGGCCAACATCTCTGGCGTCATCCTGTTCGATGAGACCATCAGGCAGATGGCCAAGGACGGCACGCCGCTGGTCAAGGTGATCGAAGCCGCGGGCACACTTCCCGGCATCAAGGTGGACAAGGGCACAAAGCCTCTTCCCTTCTGCCCAGGCGAAGTGATCACTGAGGGGCTCGACGGCCTGGGTGAGAGGCTCGCCGAATATCGGGGCCTCGGGGCGAAGTTCGCCAAATGGCGCGCGGTCATCGATATCGGAGCAGGCATCCCCACCTATGCCTGCGTCAACGCCAACGCGCATGCGCTCGCCCGCTATGCCGCGCTCTGCCAGTCAGAGGACATCGTGCCGATCGTCGAGCCGGAGGTACTGATGGACGGCGACCACGACATCGACCGCTGCGCCAACGTCACCGAGTTCGTGCTGAAGACGGTCTATGAGCAGCTCTATTACGCGCGGGTGAAGCTCGAAGGCACCGTGCTCAAGCCGAACATGGTGGTTCCGGGCAAGAAGTCGGCGAAGCAAGCTTCGGTCGCCGAGGTGGCGGAGAAGACGATCCGCGTGCTGAAAGAGTGCGTGCCGGCGGCGGTGCCTGGAATTGCCTTCCTGTCTGGTGGGCAATCAGACGTAGATGCGACGGCAAGGCTCGACGCCATGAACAAGATCGGCGGGCTGCCGTGGAAGGTGAGCTTCTCCTATAGCCGGGCGCTGCAGGCAGCGCCGCAAAAGGCCTGGTCGGGACGACCCGAGAACGTTCCAGCGGCGCAGGCGGCCTTCGCTCACCGGGCACA
>DATFVP010000079.1:0-9855 GCA_035260285.1 Methyloceanibacter sp. | reverse complement strand
AGCCTCGGCCTTACGCTCGTTCCGCTCGCGCTCGTGCTTGTGCTGATCATCGCCATGCTGCTCACCGCGGTGTGGGGCTGGACTGTCGAGCGCATCGCCTATCGGCCACTGCGCGAATCCTTCCGTCTCGCGCCGCTGATCACCGCCATCGGCATGTCGATTATCCTGCAGAACTTCATTCAGGTGGCGCAAGGCGCCCGCGTTAAACCGTTGCAGCCCGTGGTCACCGGCGGCTATCAGATCTTCAACGCTGGCGGGTTCGCCGTGAACCTCTCCAACATCCAGATCCTCATCGTGCTGACCACCGTGGTGCTCATGGGCGTGTTCTCGCTGATCATCACCCGCACCGCGCTTGGCCGCGCGCAGCGCGCCTGCGAGCAGGACCGGATGATGGCCGCATTGTCGGGCGTCAACGTCGACCGCACGATCTCGCTCACCTTCGTCATGGGCGCCGCGCTCGCCGCCGTCGCCGGCCTTCTCTATCTGCTGTATTACGGGGTCATCGATTTCTTCATCGGCTTCGTTGCCGGCATCAAGGCGTTCACCGCTGCCGTGCTCGGCGGCATCGGCTCACTGCCGGGCGCCATGCTTGGCGGGCTCATCATCGGCCTGATCGAGACCTTCTGGTCCGCCTATTTCACCATCGAGTACAAGGACGTCGCGGCCTTCTCGATGCTCGCCGTGGTTCTCATCTTCTTTCCGTCGGGCCTGCTCGGCCGGCCTGAGGTAGAGAAGGTCTAGGCATTGAACGAGCCGGTCAAATCGCTGAGCCGCCGACTCGAGGCAGCGCTGCTCGATGCATTGCTCGCAGCCTATGTGGCCTTTGCCCTATTCTGCCTCACTCTCGGGTTCAAGACCGTCGACAGCGTCGGAGGACTGACGCTTCAGTCACGCCCGGTGTTGCTCGCTGCAGTGGTCGGCGCTGTCTTTGTCGGCAGGCTGCTTCTGAATTTGTTCGTCTGGCAGACGGACCGTCCACTGACCGAGCCATTTGCCAGGCTGTTCACCAGCGAGCCGCTCTCGCGTCACGATCTCTTCGTGCTCGGCGCCGTCGCCCTTCTCTCGGCACTCGCAAGCCTCGTCTCGCCGGCCGCAAGATTGGTGGCAGGCGGCGCGTTCGCGTTTCTCATCGTTGGCGCAGTCCGCCGGGCCATTCTCCATTTCTTTCCCAACCTTCCTTATGCCCGCATCTTTACCGTCGGCGGCATCGCCTTTGCAGTTCTCTTTCCCATCACCTCCTATCTGTTAGAGAAAGCCTTCCATTTTGGACTGCCGGTCCGTTACCTGCTCGATCTTTCGATCGTCGTTCTCACCTATATGATGCTCGGGTCCGGGCTGAATATCGTCGTGGGGCTCGCAGGTCTGCTCGACCTCGGCTACGTCGCCTTTTATGCGGTCGGTGCTTACAGCTTTGCCATCCTGGCAATGGATTTCGGCTGGTCGTTCTGGATGTGTCTTCCCTTCGCCGGCCTGCTCGCTGCGCTGTGGGGCTGTACGGTCGGCCTTCCCGTGCTGAGGCTTAGGGGCGACTATCTCGCCATCGTGACGCTCGCTTTCGCCGAGATCGTGCGCATCGTCCTGCTCAATTGGACCAACGTCACCAACGGGCCAAACGGCATCTCAGGCATTCCCAAGCCCACGTTCTTCGGGCTGCCATTTGGCGCCAGTGGAGAGACGTTCAGCGCGTTTTTTGGCCTTCGTTACGATCCGCTCCATGCCATCATCTTCCTCTACTATGTGATCTTTCTGCTGGTCATCATCACCAATCTCGTCACGCTGCGGCTGCGGCGCCTTCCCATCGGGCGAGCCTGGGAGGCGATGCGGGAGGATGAGATCGCTTGCCGCTCGCTCGGCATCAACACCACCATCACCAAGCTCACCGCCTTCGCCACCGGGGCCATGTTCGGAGGCTTCGCCGGAGCCTTCTTTGCCACGCGGCAGGGGTTCATCAGCCCGGAGTCGTTCACCTTCATGGAGTCGGCGACGATCCTCGCCATCGTCGTGCTCGGCGGCCTCGGCAGCCAGCTCGGGGTTGCGCTGGCGGCCATCGTCATGATCGGCGGCTTCGAGGCCCTCCGCCATACGCAAGGATTGAAGGTGATCTTCGGACCCGATTTCGACCCTGCGCTCTACCGAATGTTGCTGTTCGGAATCGCCATGGTCGTGATCATGGTATGGCGCCCGCGCGGTATCATCTCGTCGCGAACACCCTCGATCGTGCTCGAGCGGCAACACGGCAGTCCCCGTTTTCTGGCTAAGGAGCGCCAGGCATGAGGCGGTGGCAGAAAGACCCCGTTCTCAAAGTCGAGCACCTCACTATGCGCTTCGGCGGGCTCACGGCTGTCGACGACGTGTCCTTCGAGGCGGGCTGCAGCGACATCACTGCCCTGATTGGACCGAACGGCGCCGGCAAGACCACGGTGTTCAACTGCATCACCGGCTTTTACAAGCCGACCGAGGGGATGGTCACCCTCACCCATCCCGACGGATCGAGATTCTCCCTGGAGCGTCTCGACGACCACGATATCAACTCGAAAGCCCGGGTTGCCCGCACGTTCCAGAACATCAGACTGTTCAAGGGCATGACGGTGCTCGAGAACCTGATGGTGGCGCAGCATCAGACGCTCAACCGTGCGTCAGGCTTCACCATTGGCGCTCTTTTCGGCATTGGCGGCTATCGCGTTGCTGAGGAGGAGGCGCTCGAGCTTGCGCGAGAGTGGCTCCGCCGGGTAGGCCTTACCTCGCGTGCCGACGCGGTTGCCGGCGAGCTTCCTTACGGAGACCAGAGACGGCTTGAGGTTGCTCGAGCCATGTGCACGCGGCCGCTGCTGCTTTGCCTCGACGAGCCTGCGGCCGGCCTCAACGCCCGCGAGACCGATGCTCTCAATGAGCTGCTTTATTCGATTCGCGCCGAGAAGGGCATCGCGCTCCTCCTGATCGAGCACGACATGAGCGTGGTGATGCGCATTTCCGATCATGTCATCGTGCTGGATTACGGCAAGACCATCGCTGACGGCACGCCGGAGGAGGTGCGCAACGATCCGAGCGTCATTGCGGCCTATCTCGGTGTTCCGGACGAAGAGGTCCGCGCGGTTGAGCGTGAGGTCGGCTTATGAGCGCGGCCTTGCTCAAGATCAGCAATGTCACCGCCGGTTACGGCAACATCCCTGTTCTCCACGGGGTGAGCCTCGACGTCGCAAAGGGCGAGATCGTGGCGCTCATCGGGGCCAATGGCGCGGGAAAAACCACGCTGATGATGACGGTCTTCGGGCGCCCGCGGCCAACCCGTGGCGATATTCTGTTCGACGGCCGAAGCATCACGCAGCTGCCGACCCACAGCATTGCGCGGCTCCGCATCGCTCAGGCTCCGGAAGGACGACGTATCTTCCCGCGTATGACGGTGATGGAAAATCTCCAGATGGGTGCGATCATCGCCGACGATCCGGGAGTGTTCGAAGAGGACCTCGATAAGGTTTGCGGGCTGTTCCCGGTGTTGAAGGCTAGGCGGCATCAGCGCGGCGGCACGCTGTCCGGCGGCGAACAGCAGATGCTTGCCATCGCCCGCGCACTGATGGGGCGGCCGAAGCTTTTGCTCCTCGATGAGCCGTCGCTCGGGCTCGCGCCTTTGATCGTCAAGCAGATCTTCGAGGCGATTGAGGAGTTGAACGCCAATCACAATCTGCCGGTGTTTCTTGTCGAGCAAAACGCCTATCACGCCCTCAAGCTCGCGCATCGCGGCTACGTCATGGTCAACGGCACAATCACTATGACCGGCAGCGGCCGTGACCTGCTTGAGTCTGAGGAAGTCAAGACGGCTTACCTCGAGGGCGGCGCACAAACGTCTTCGCCTAAGGGAGCAGCGGGGTGACCTTTCTCTCCGACGACGGGCCTTGGGTCTTCCTGGTGCTGACGGTGATCATCGGGGGCGCCGGCGCATTTCTTTCCGGCCGGGGATTGGCGCGAGGCTGGAAGCCTTTCTGGCGGATGTTCGTGTATATGGCAATTCTCGCCGGCGCCGCGCGGTTCTTCCACTACGCCCTGTTCGGCGCCAAGTTGACCTCGCTCTACTACTACCTCGTCACCTACGCGATCCTGGTCGCCGCCGCCACGCTCGGTTTTCGCGCCATGCGCACCACGCAGATGGTGACGCAATATCGCTGGCTCTATGAGCGTACCAGCCCCCTGACCTGGCGCGACCGGGCTTAGCTGCCGATCCTAACCGCTTGCGCTTTTTCCCGATGCCGTAGATTGTGCGCCTGATCCACTAGGGAGGTGACGATGCAAAGACTTGCCGGGCTGATCATCGCTTTGGCCGCGCTAACCCTGACCAGCTGTGGTGGGGGCGACGGGGACAACACCACTCCCGTCGCAATCGTCGGCCCGATTACCGGCCAATACGCCTCTTTCGGCGCGCAGATGAAGAACGGCGGCGAAATGGCCGTCACCGACATCAATGCTGCCGGCGGCGTGCTCGGCAAAAAGCTCGACCTCTCCACCGGCGACGATGCCTGCGACCCGAAGCAGGCGGTGGCCGTCGCCAACCAGATGACCGGCGCCGGCGTCAAGCTCGTGGCCGGGCATTATTGCTCAGGCTCTTCCATCCCGGCATCGAAGGTCTACGCCGAAAGCGATATGGTGCAGATCTCTCCTGCCTCCACCAACCCGACCCTCACCGACGATCGCGCCGGCCCGAATATCTATCGCGTGTGCGGCCGCGACGACCAGCAGGGAGGTGTCGCCGGCAAATATCTTGCGAGTCATCTCGGCGACAAAAAGATCGCTTTTGTCCACGACAAGACAGCCTACGGCAAGGGGCTTGCCGACGAGACCAAGAAGGCGATGAACGCGGCAGGCAAGCAGGAGGAAATGTACGAGGCGATCACCGCCGGCGAAAAGGACTATTCGGCGCTCGTGTCCAAGCTCAAGCAGGCCGCCATCGACGTCGTCTATTTCGGCGGCTATCACACCGAAGCCGGGCTGATAATTCGTCAGATGCGGGACCAGGGCATGCAAACCATCCTGATGGGCGGCGATGCGATGGTTACCGAGGAGTTCTGGTCGATCACCGGCGACGCCGGCGAAGGCACGCTGATGACCTTCTCGCCGGACCCGCGCAAGAATCCCGCCGCTGCCGAGGTGGTGAAACGCTTCAAGGATAAGGGCATCGAGCCAGAGGGCTATGTGCTCTACACCTATGCCGCGTTGCAGGCTTGGAAGCAGGCGGCGGAGAAGGCGAAGAGCGTCGAGCGAGACGACATCGTCAAGGCGCTAAACGATACCGAGTTCGACACGGTGATCGGCAAGTTCAAGTTCAACGAGAAGGGTGACCCGAACCTGCCGCCTTATGCCGTCTATCGCTGGTCGAAGGGGACCTACGAGCAGATCGATCCGCCAGCTTCGACCCCGGCCGGATAAGGCGCCCAGCGGAGACAGCGTCTTTGGTCTTGTTCAAGCGCTGGGGTTGGATCTACCGGCCTGTAAGCGCGGTTGACTGGGCGCTGACGCTTGCGGCGCTGCTCCCTCATCGTGTGGCGTTCGTCGTCGTGGACCGCCACTCACATTCGGCAAGCGACGCGCTGATCGGCACGTTTCCTTGGGCGTGGATCTTCGTCGCTACACTCTTGTGGGTGGCGTCGAGGACGAGCGGGCAAAACTAGCCGCTTCTTCCGCTCGGGCACTCATCAACCTAGTCCTTCTTGGCGGCGCGCTTGGTCGCGGCGAATTGCTCCTCGAGGTCCCTTTCGAACTCAACCAGGTCCTCTGGTAGCGGCATGCCGAAGGCGCGCATCTCGTTGAGCTTCTCGCGGATCTGCAGGTACAGCTCGTGCGGATCCTCCGGCTGGTTTTCCATCTGATTGATGAGCAAGGCAAGTTCGACCTTCAAATCTTCAAATGCCATTGGCGCTGGCTCCCAGGGGCTTCGGTCGGGCCGGATCGGACCACAAACCGGCCGGTGCGGCAAGCCACCGTGGCGAGCCGCCCTGCCAAATGAGCTCCCTGTCCCGATTGCCGGGCGGCCATTTCCCCGGCATAGTCTTTCGCGGGGCGACGGACTTTTAGAGGGACGCTTTCGATGGAAAAGGTGACCTTCAACAGCATCGTCGGCTTCGTGCTCGCCGTGGCCTTCGCCATCGTCATGGCGATTTGCATGAATGCCGTGCTGATCGGCGATTACATGCAGCCGAACAGCGTGATGAACGACACGACCCGGAACACGCTGCAAATCGTGGGCTACGCCGGGGGTCTCGCCGCGCTCGTCGCCTGGTGGGTACAGCAATTCGCAGCGACTCGCGGCTTCCTCGTGCGCTTCCTGTTTGCCTTGTTCATCTTCGTCGTGGCGTTTTGCAGCTTCGGCGGCCTGCTCAGGGTCATCTATCTGATGATCACCTACCCCAATCAGCTCGATTGGTCGTTGAGCGGCCTCTATTGGTCCTCGCTCAGCGATTTCTATTCCTTCGTGCTGTTCATGCTGGTGCCGCCGCGCCCGGGCTATGCGGGGCTGATGCTCGCGGCCGCGCTCTATCTTGCGATCTTCGGGCCGCGCGGGCCGAAAACCATACGGGCATAAACGCTTGCCCACGATTTGAGCGGGGCACGCGGCTCTGCTAGATCAACTTACCTGCGATATCCGCAGGAAAGGGTTTCTCGCATGATCCCCCGCTACAGCCGCCCCGACATGGCTCGCATTTGGGAGCCTGAGGCCAAGTTTCGCATCTGGCTCAAGATCGAGACGCTTGCGGCTGAGGCCATGGCCAAGCTTGGGCTGATCCCGAAATCCGTCCCCGAGGCGGTGAAGAAGCGCGGGCGCTTTGACATCGACCGCATCGACGAGATCGAGGCCGAGGTCAAGCACGACGTCATCGCCTTTCTGACAAACGTCACTGAGAACGTCGGACCAGAGGCGCGTTTCCTCCACCGTGGCATGACCTCCTCGGACGTGCTCGACACCTGCCTCAACGTTCAGCTGGTGCAGGCCGCCGATCTGCTCATCGCCGATGTGGATGGACTGCTTGCCGCGCTGAAAGGGCGCGCGCTCGAGCACAAGAACACGCTGACCGTCGGCCGCAGCCACGGCGTCCATGCAGAGCCAACCACGTTCGGGCTCAAGCTTGCTTACGCCTATGCAGAGTTCGTGCGCGCCCGCGCGAGGCTCGTAGCGGCCCGCGACGAGGTCGGAACCTGTGCCATCTCGGGCGCAGTCGGTACCTTTGCCCATGTCGACCCGCGCGTCGAAGCTTACGTGGCCGAGAAGTTTGGGCTCAGGCCTGAGCCAATCTCAACGCAAGTGATCCCGCGCGACCGTCACGCGGCCTATTTCGCTGCGCTCGCCGTGGTGGCGAGCTCGATCGAGCGCCTCGCCACTGAGATCAGGCATTTGCAGCGGACCGAGCTCTCCGAAGCCGAGGAGTTTTTCTCGGAAGGACAAAAGGGCTCCTCAGCCATGCCGCATAAGCGCAATCCGGTGATCTCGGAGAACCTTACCGGACTTGCCCGCCTCATCCGCGGCTATGCGCTCCCTGCGCTCGAAGACGTAGCGCTGTGGCATGAGCGCGATATATCCCATTCTTCTGTCGAGCGGGTGATCGGGCCCGACGCAACTGTCGCGCTCGACTTTGCACTCGTGCGCCTGACCGAGCTGATCAATAACCTGTTGGTCTATCCCGAGCGGATGCGCGCCAATCTCCATCGGCTCGGCGGTCTCATCCACTCGCAGCGCGTGCTGCTCGCCTTGACCGAGGCCGGCGTGTCGCGGGAGGACGCCTACCGGCTCGTCCAGCGCAACGCCATGAAGGTGTGGGAGAGGGGCGGCAGTTTCCTCGACGCGCTTCTCGCCGACAAGGAGGTGACGTGCGCTCTGCCCGAGAAGACGCTGCGTTCCCAGTTCAACCTCGACTATCACCTGAAACACGTGGATACGATTTTCGATCGGGTGTTCGGCAAAGGCTGGGCCAAGAAAAAGCGCGACCGTTAGTGGCGCTTAGGGTTGACAAGGCGCCGGCCACATCGCCAGGCGATTCGGATAGGCCGGGTTTCCTGCGCTGATCGAGAAGCTGCGCTCGACGCAATCAATTCGAACATTGTCGCTTGAGCGGTACCAGCCGATCGGCGGTTGCGTGCGGAGCGGAGGCGCCTTCTTGGCGAGTGCCGGCTCACTAACGGGAGGAAGCGCCCAGGCGGCGATGACGACCGCGATAACTCCAGCCGTTCTGAGCTTACCTAGCCCCCCACCGAAATCGCCGGTTCCTTTGCTTAACATGAATCGCAGGTTGGGAGGGTGTCGAAGGGGTGGACCGCAGCCTAGCGTCGCCGGGGCGCGAGGGATTCCGAACAGACGTAGTAATCGCAGCCCCAGCCGCCGGCGTAGGTGTAATGGCGCCCGCCCTTGCAGCGATAAATCGGTGAGGCATAGCGCGCAGGCGTTCCGTAGAGATCGGCTCCGCCATGATGCTGGCGCTGATTCGCCGGTTTGGCGGCGAATGCTTTGCGAGGCAAGGGCGCAGGCGACAGAGGCGCCGATCAGCGCCAACATCACCGTCGCGAGCTTGCAAAAGGACCGCATGCCATACCTCCTTGGCGCCGGGCGCACGATAAGGCAGGAGCAACACCGTCCCATGAAGCACGGTTCCGCAATGCGGCGCAGCAGCGCAATGGCGGCTGGCTGGGCTCAGCCCGAAGCCGAGGCAAATACCCTCGGTCGATATGCGCCAGTGGCTATTTGAGGCCGTCGGCGTTGCCGTAGCCGCGGAAGATGTGCGGCATGTATCGGTAGCGGTTGCGCTCTTGCGCCATCAGAAAATGGCGCCAGCGGTAGAAGCCGGGATTGATGGCGGCATAGGGCGGCAGGTCGTAATAGGAATCTGCCGTCGGGTAGTGCCCGGCCTTATAGGGATAAGGGGGGTAGACCGGAACCTCCGACCGCCAGCCTGATAGCGCCACGCTCGTGCCAGCCGCGAGTGCGGCAGAAGCGACAAGCACCGTGATCCAAGCGCGCACGTGAGGCCCCCCTCTTGGCGACGCGCCATCTTGGCACAGGAGCGCGTCACCGTCAGCATCGACTTTCTCGTCATGGCCGGGCTTGTCCCGGCCATCCACGTCTTTTGGCTTTGAAACTGAAGTCGTGGATACCCGGGACTGCGCCCGTGCCTGACAAACTGTTGCTGAGGAAAAACCCTAAGCGCCGGTCGCTTCGCGCTTCATATCGGCGGCGGCCTTGGAGAACCAGCCGGCGTCCGTGCCGACCGCAACCACGTTCCAGCAGGCGGCGACGAGCGGTTTCGCGTAGTCGACGTCATTGGCGAAAATCAGGCCCATTACAGACATTTCGCGGCATTTCCTAAGAACCAGAGTCATGGCGTCCTTGACCTCCTTGGCGTGGATGTCGAGGCGGCCGGTGAGCGCCACAGAGAGGTCGTTGGGGCCGAAGCACACCATGTCGACGCCGTCGAGCGCCAGGATCTCGTCCAGCGAATCGAGCGCGCCCTTGGTCTCGATCTGAGGACAGGCGATGGTCCAGTCGTTGGCGGTGGTGAAATAGTCGCCGTCATGGCCTAGACGTGCCCGGTACGGACCCCAGCTCCGGTTGCCGCGCGGCGGGAATTTCACCGCTTGCACGAAGGCTTCCGCGTCTTCGACGGTCGCGATCAAAGGGCACACGATGCCTTGCGCCCCGGCATCGAGCGCCCTGCCGACAAGGCCGGGATCGTTCTCGGCGACGCGCACGATGGCAGGTATCGCGCAAGCCTTCGCCGCCGTCAGGCATTGCAGCAGCACGTCGTTGCCGCCTAGGCCATGCTGCTGATCGATGGTGAGGCAGTCCCACCCAGCCTCGCCGATCAGCTCGATGAGGAAGGGCGA
>DATFVP010000078.1:0-15905 GCA_035260285.1 Methyloceanibacter sp. | reverse complement strand
CCGTACGTTGGGTTGGGTGGGTCGAGTTGCGCGCGCGCTCGCGGCGGCGAGGCTGCTATGGCGCGCCGGCACGGCGCCGCTGATCCGTTTCCTCGTCTTGTTTCTTCTGATCGGATCAATCGGCGCGAGCCTCGTTGCTTGCGGCTCCGGCAATGGCGAGAGGCTTGGCGAACGGGTCATTCCCCTGGGCCAGCCGGTGCCCAAAGGCGGCGGTCGGTACGTCACCGGTGAAGCCTACCGGGTGGATGGAGTCTGGTATCAGCCGAGGGAAGATCCGACCTATGATCAGGTCGGCACGGCATCGTGGTATGGCGAGCTGTTCCATGGCCGCCGCACCGCAAATGGCGAGATCTACGACATGGACCGGCTGTCGGCCGCCTCGCCGACCTTGCCCATGCCGGTCTATGCGCGGGTGACCAATCTCGAGAATCGCCGGTCGCTCATCGTACGCGTCAACGATCGCGGGCCTTACCGTTCTGACCGCATCATTGATCTGTCGTGGCGATCGGCCGAGGTTCTCGGGTTTCGCGGCAAGGGCACGGCGCCGGTGCGCGTTCAATATCTTGCTCGGGCACCGCTCAATGGCGATGACAGCTACGAGCGGCGCTATCTGGCAAGCCAAGGCTGGGCGCAATTCGCCTCGCAGGGCAGGGCGACAGTGCCGGGTTTGGTGGGCAGCATTGCGGCTAGCACCCCGCCGCAGCCGTCGAGACAGTTGCCTTTGGTGGCTTCCGGCGTAGCACCGGTACTGCGGCAAGCTGCGTCTGGCGGAGTGCCGCAACTCCGTTGGCAGGCGAGCACCCGGGTGCCGGCTGGTCAGTCGCCCCGAGAGCACTTGGGCAGCGCCCGGCTCCTCATTCAGGCAGGCTCCTTCAGGAGCGAGGATAACGCGAAGCGGGCGACGGCGCTGCTTGGCGGCATAGCGCCCGTGGATGTGGCGCCGGTTGAGGTCGGCGGCGAGACCTTGTTTCGCGTTCGGGTTGGCCCGTTCGCTGACGAAACCGAGGCCTCAGCCGCCCTCGCCCGGGTAACCGAGGCGGGCTATCAAGGCGCGAAAATCGTTATGAATTAGAGTTCATGCTCTCTCGGGTTGCTTTTTCCGGTGGAGCGCACAATAGTTGGGCCGCGAGGCCGGTGGGGTGGCCGGCGCCTGGCCAATCGATCCGACGTTAGAAGAACGTGCACGCATTGCGCCTTGATATGCTGATCAAGCTCGCCGTGGCATTCGCCGTGCTTGCCGCGGGGGCCACAGGTCTCTCTCCTCCGGCATCTGCCGCGACCAAGGCTGCTCCCGCAGGCGCCTTCGACACCAAGGCGAAGCACGCCATTCTCATGAATGTCGATGCCGATCTCATTTTCTACGAGAAGGATGCGGACGCGTTGATGTCGCCAGCGAGCATGAGCAAGCTCATGACGCTTGCCGTCGTGTTTCGCGAGCTGAAGGCGGGTCATATCAAGCTCGACGACCAGTTCAAGGTGAGCGAGCACGCCTGGCGCACCGGCGGGGCGCCGTCCGGAAGCTCGGCCATGTTCGCGCCGCTTAACTCGACGGTCAGCGTCGAGGATCTGATCCGGGGCGTCACCGTCCAGTCTGGCAACGACGCCTGCATCATCCTGGCTGAGGGAATTTCCGGCTCGGAAGACGCCTTCGTCAAGGAGATGAACAAATATGCCAAGGAGATCGGGCTGACGAAGTCGCATTTCGAGAACTCGACAGGGCTGCCGGCCGACGGACACGTCATGACCGCGCGAGAACTCGCCCTCCTCGCCGACTACCTGATCAAGAACTATCCTGAGGACTATCACTATTTCGGCGAGAAGGAATTCACCTACGGCAAGTGGAATTTCACCAACCGCAATCCGCTGGTGTTCGAGGATCTCGGCGTCGATGGGTTGAAGACCGGGTTCATCGAGGACGCCGGATATGGGCTGGTCGCGAGCGCAGTTCGCGACAATCAGCGCGTCATCCTGGTGGTGAGCGGACTCAACACCAAGAAGGAGCGCGAAGAAGAGCCGCGGAAGCTGCTCGAATGGGGCTTCAAAAGCTTCAAGCCGTACCGGCTGTTCGATCAGGGCGAGAAGGTGAGCGATGCGCTGGTGTGGGGGGGCACCAGGCACTACGTGCCGCTCGTCGGCAACGAGAACATCGACATCATTCTGCCGTTCAACACTAGCGGTCAGGTTACGGCGCAGATCGTGTATGACGGGCCGATCAAGGCCCCGATCCGCAAGGGCGACCAGGTGGCGACGCTCCGGGTCACAGCGGCCGATACCAAGGCGACCAACGATATTCCCCTCTATGCCGGCGAGGATGTCGGCCAAAGCAATTTCGCCATGCGCGGGCTCGATTCGCTGTTTGTGCTGGCCTTCGGCTGGCTGCTCTAGGAGCTTCAGCCCGAAATCACCATTTCTAGGGGCAAGATGCGACACGAGACTGTCGAACCCGGCAAGCTGATCACCTTCGAGGGGGGCGAAGGTGCGGGCAAATCCACGCAAGTTTCGATCCTTGTGGAGCGGCTGAAGAGCGCCGGGCGCCATGCCGTCGCGACCCGCGAGCCTGGCGGGTCCCCGGCGGCCGAGGAGATCCGGGAAAGCCTGCTCTCGGGCAAGATCAAGCCCTTCGGGCCGTTTGCCGAGGCGCTGCTCTTCTCGATGGCTCGGCAGGATCATGTCGATACGGTCATCGGCGATGCGCTCGTGCGCGGACAATGGGTGGTCTGCGATCGCTTTCTTGATTCGACTCGCGCCTATCAGGGCGTCACCGGCGGCGTGCCGGCACCCGTGATCAGTGCGCTCGAGCGGCTGACGCTGCACGGCCTCATGCCCAATCTTACCATCGTGCTCGACATTCCCGTGGAGGAGGGGCTTGCGCGAATGTTAAGGAGGCGCGCGATGCCGGACCGCTTCGAAAGCCAAGACCTCGCCCAGCATGAGCGTATCCGCAAAGCATTCCTCGACATTGCCGAGGAAGAGCCCGCCCGCTGCGTGGTGATCGATGCTCGCAAGCCCGAGGCTCTCGTTGCCGAAGACGTCTGGGAAGCGGTGGCGGAACGCTTGCGCCCATGAGCCGGGCCGCAGCCAAGAAACGCGAGGATCCAGTCGAAGAGCCAGATCGCCTGGAAGGATTCTCCTCTCCGCGCGAGGTCGATCGCCTGTTCGGTCACGACACGGCGCGCGCCGAATTCGGCGAGGCCCTGATCAGCGGCAGGCTTCATCACGCCTGGCTCTTGGTCGGAGCCGAGGGCGTTGGCAAGGCGACGCTTGCCTATCACCTCGCTCGCGACGTGCTGGCCCTTGGCGTGGGGGGCGCGAGTTCGATTTCCGCGACCCATCGCATGTTCCACAAAGTGGCGACGCTCGCCCATGCGAACCTGCTCTTGATCAGGCGGTCCTGGAACGACAAGACCAAGCGATACTCGCAATGGATCGGTGTCGACGAGGTGCGCCGCCTGCGCAGCTTCCTCGGCCATAGCGCAGGCGAAACCGGATGGCGCGTGGTGATCGTAGATCGCGCCGACGATCTCAACCAGAACGCCGCCAATGCGCTGTTGAAAGCATTAGAAGAGCCTCCGCCACGCACGCTGTTCCTTCTGGTGGCAACTGCGGAGGGACGGATTCCCGTGACTATTCGGTCCCGCTGCCGGACCCTTCGTGTCACCGCTCTATCAGAGCACGATCTGGCCAAGGCAGTGCGGACGGCGCTTGAGCGCGACGATCACGAGGTCGATGCCAAGACGCTTTCAACCGCACTTGCGCTAAGCCAGGGGAGCGTGCGCCGCGCGCTCGAGCTTGCGACCGGGGAGGGGATCGCACTTTATCGCGACATCGTCGCGGCTTTCGCCAAATTGCCTGAGCTTGACGGTCAGGCAGCACACAAGCTTGCCGAGCGGCTTGGAGGGTTTGGCAGCGACAGCGAGCGTCTCGAGCTGTTAATTTCACTACTGCTCGGCGTCATGGAGCGAATGATCCGGACCACAGCCAAAGGAGAAGGCGCAATCGGCGAGGAGGCATTGCTTGCTCGCCGCTTGCTCGATCGCGCGAGCCTGCCGCAATGGGTCGACGCGTGGGAAGCGATCGGGCAGGCCAAAGCCGATGCCGCCAGCCTTAACCTCGATCGTAGTCTGCTCGTGCTCGAGACTTTTTACCGATTGCAGCAGGTGGCGCGTGGAGGCCACGCTTAGGCAGGCGGTGCTTGCCGGGGCGCGCGGCCAAGGCTATGCCATCACCGCCATGGCCAGGCCCTATTACATCACCACTGCCATCTCCTACCCCAACGATGTGCCCCATATCGGCCACGCCTATGAGGCCATCGCCACCGACGCGCTAGCACGCTATCGCCGCTTGCAGGGCATGGACGTGTTTTTCTTGACGGGCACCGACGAGCACGGCGTCAAAATGCTGCAGACCGCGAAAAAGCAGGGCATCACGCCGGCAGAGCTCGCCGACCGCAACACGCCGCGCTTCCGCGACATGGTCGCAGCGCTTGACTGCTCCAACGACGATTTCATCCGCACGCGCGAGGAGCGCCACAAGCGTGCCTGCGAGGAGCTGTGGCGGCGCATGCAAGAGAATGGCGACATCTATCTCGACAAATATGCCGGCTGGTACTCGGTGCGCGACGAAGCCTACTACGACGAAAGCGAGCTGAAGGAAGCTGCCGACGGCCAGAAGCTGTCGCCCCAAGGGACGCCGGTCGAGTGGCTCGAGGAGGAAAGCTATTTCTTCCGGCTTTCGGCCTACCAGGAGAAGCTTCTCGCCCATTACGAGGCGCATCCCGAGTTCATCGGTCCTGACACGCGGGCGAATGAAGTGAAGAGCTTCGTGCGCGGAGGGCTACAGGACCTCTCCATCTCGCGCACTACCTTCGACTGGGGCATTCCAGTTCCCGGCGATCCGAAGCACATCATGTATGTGTGGGTCGATGCGCTGACCAACTATCTGACTGGCGTCGGCTTTCCCGACGAGCAGTCACCTAAGTTCAAGCTCTATTGGCCTGCCGACGTGCACATCATCGGCAAGGACATCATCCGCTTTCATGCGGTCTATTGGCCTGCCTTTCTGATGTCGGCCGGCGTAGCGCTGCCGAAGCGCGTGTTTGGTCACGGCTTCCTCTATAATCGCGGAGAGAAGATGTCGAAGTCGGTCGGCAACGTGGTCGATCCCTTCGTCCTTGCCGGCGACTATGGCGTCGATCAGCTCCGCTACTTTCTGTTGCGCGAGGTGCCCTTCGGCCAGGATGGCACTTACAGCCGTGAGGGCATCGTGCAGCGCATCAATGCCGATCTCGCCAACGATCTCGGCAATCTTGCCCAGCGCTCGCTGTCGATGATCGCCAAGAATTGCGGTGGCACCGTGCCCGCGCCTGGGGAGTTCACCGAGGCCGACAAGACGATCCTTGCGGCCGCTGACGGTCTGCTCGCGCGTGTCACCCAGGCCATCGACGAGTTCGCCATTCATCGCGCGCTCGAGACCATCTGGGCGGCGATCGCCGACGCCAACCGTTATTTCGCGAGCGAAGAACCCTGGGCGCATAAAAAGACAACCCCCAAGCGCATGGAGACCATCCTCTACGTGACGGCCGAGGTACTGCGCCAGATCGCGATCCTGGTGCAGCCGGTCATGCCTGGAAGCGCGGCCAAGCTGCTCGATCAGCTTGGCGTGCCACAGGACGCGCACAATTCTGCCCAGCTCGGACCTGTCGGGCGGCTTGCGCCGGGTACCAAGCTGCCGCCAGCGCAAGCGTTGTTCCCTCGCCATGTCGATGAAGGTAGCGAGGCTGCGGCGTCGTAGTTGGCAGGATTAGCGGCAGAGCTGCTTGATCCGCGCCTCGTCGACGCCCTGGACAAGTACGCCGCCAATAAGGGTGCGCGGGACAGCAGTGTCGCCGAACCGCTTGACCATGAGAGCTTGGACTTGCGCGGTGGTCGCGTCGAGGACGGCGTATCTGATGTGGTTGCGGGCGAGAATGGCCCTGACTTGGGCACAATAGGGGCACCACGAGGCGTTGTACATAATGACGCTTTTGCTGCACCCGGCTTCGGCCGGCGCTGCGGCAAGACAGAGCAACGCAGTGGCGGCGGCCGAGGCGATCAGGCGCCAGCGACTCACAACAGAAGTGCTTCCAAACATTGTCTTCCTTAGCAGGCGGTGTCTGGCGCGCGACGCGACCACGTCGCGAAGCCCTTATTGTTTCCTTTGCCCATATGCTGCACATAGTGCTGCCACACCGGGCACGGACACCCTAGCAGCCTGATGAACATGGGTCTTTCATCTTTCCGTGATGCTCATCGATAGCCACTGCCATCTCGATTTTTCAGACCTTGCCACAAAGCGCGAGGCCGTTCTGGCACGCGCCGAGGGTGCAGGTGTCGGTCTCATGCTCACCATCTCTACACGAGTGCGGCGATTCTCCGATCTGCTCGACATCGTCGAGCCTCATGGCAATGTGTACTGCTCGATCGGCACTCATCCCCACCATGCGGCGGAAGAGCGGGACATCACCCTGGAAGAGATCGTGAGATTTGCGCGCCATCCCAAGGTAGTGGCAATCGGCGAAGCCGGGCTCGACTATCACTATGACAACAGCCCTCGCGAGGATCAGGAGCGCGGTTTCCGCACCCACATCGAAGCGGCGCGAAGCACCGGCCTGCCGCTCGTGATCCATGCCCGCGACGCCGACGAGGACATTGCCGACATACTCGAAGAGGAGACCGTGCGCGGCGCCTTTCCCTTCGTGTTGCATTGCTTCACCGGAGGGCCCGCGCTCGCCCGCCGTGGGCTTGCGCTCGGCGGCTATGTCTCCTTTTCAGGAGTAGTGACATTCAAGAATTCGGAGGCCTTGCGTGATATCGCCAGAGAGGTGCCGCTTGATCGGCTGCTGGTCGAGACCGATGCGCCTTATCTTGCGCCTGAGCCGTTGCGCGGGCGCATCAACGAGCCGGCCAACGTGGTTCATACTGCGGCGCGGCTGGCCAACGTGCGCTGCATCAGCGAAGCTGAACTCGGTAAAACCACCACCGAAAACTTCTTTCGCCTGTTCAAGAAGGTGCCGCGTTCGGCGGTGTCCATTCCGGCTTTATGACCCTCAAGGTCACCATCCTAGGCTGCGGCACGTCCGGCGGCGTGCCTCGCGTCGGCAATATCTGGGGCGCGTGCGACCCGGCAAATCCCAAGAACCGGCGCCGGCGTTGCTCAGTGCTGGTGCAGAAGGAAGGCGGAGAGGGCACGACCAATGCGCTGGTCGACACTTCGCCTGATCTCCGCGAGCAATTGCTCGATGCCGGCGTGGGCTGGCTCGACGGCGTACTCTTCACCCACGACCATGCCGATCACACCCACGGCATCGATGATCTGCGCATGGTGTCTTATAACGGGCGCCGTCGCGTTGCGGTGTACTACGACGAATTGACGGGGCAGCAGCTCAGGCAGCGCTTCGCCTATTGCTTCAAGATGTCGGCGAACGGCGAATATCCGCCAATCCTCGACGGCCAGCAAATAGTGCCTGGCGTACTGCTGAAAATTCCGGGGCCGGGCGGAGGCATCGAGGCGTTGCCTTTCCGGCAGCGTCACGGTTCAGGCGAGACGCTCGGCTTTCGCTTCGGTGGCATCGCCTATTCGCCCGATGTCAGCGACCTGCCAGAGGAATCGCTCAAGTACCTCGAGAATCTCGATGTGTGGATCATCGATGCGCTCCGCTATGTGCGTCATCCGAGCCATTTCAGCGTCGAGGAGGCGCTTTCTTGGATCAAGCGCGTCAGCCCGAAGCGCGCGGTGCTGACCCACATGCATGTCGATCTTGACTACGAAGCCTTGGCGAAAAAGCTGCCTGAAGGAGTCGAGCCCGCCTATGACGGCATGGTGCTGACAACAAAGGATAAAATTGCCGATTCATGAACCTTTGTGGCGATCTTCACTTGACTTATCGGAGCGGCACCTCCATGTTCCGGCCATCTGATTGCTCGCGATCGCGCGAAGCCGCCGCTCAACTTGCGGCGTTTCATCCCGAGACAATTTTCAAGTCATCGTCTGACCCCAGCTAGCGCGTGGGAAACGGCGCAAAGGCCACACGACCGCTTTAGCGGCGTGTCCGGCACACAAGGATATTTTATAAGTGATACCCACTTCTTTCGACGGCATCGGCCTGTCCGAGCCTCTGCGGCTTGCGCTCAAGGCCGAGAACTATCTCAAACCGACGCCGATTCAGGCTCAAGCCCTCCCTCTTCTCGCCGAAGGCAGGGATTTGCTCGGTATCGCCCAAACCGGCACCGGCAAGACCGCGGCCTTCGCGCTGCCCATTCTGCACCGCCTTTCGACGCAACGCCTGCAGCGTTCGCCAGGGCGGCCGCATGCCCTCATTCTCGCGCCGACCCGCGAGCTTGCCCTGCAAATTGACGAGCGCTTCCGCGCCTACGGCCGCAAGCTTCATCTCCGCTCTGCCGTCATCTTCGGCGGCGTGGGCCAGGGTCAGCAGGTGAAGGCGCTTCAGCAAGGCGTCGACATTCTAATCGCCACGCCGGGACGTCTCCTCGACCTCTACGCCCAGCGCCATGTAAGCTTCGACAAGGTTTCGATCTTCGTCCTCGACGAGGCGGACCGCATGCTGGACATGGGTTTCATCCGCGACGTGCGGAAAATCGTCGCCGCCTGCGGCAAGGAGCGGCAAACGCTATTGTTCTCGGCGACCATGCCGCCTGACATCGCCGAGCTTGCCGCTGAGATCCTTCACAATCCGACCCGCATCGACGTTTCGCCGGCGAAGGTCACCGTCGATCGCATCGATCAGCACGTCTACTTCGTTGCGGCACGGGCGAAGCGCGACCTGCTGCTGGAGCTGCTCGCAGATCCAGCCATGGATCGTGTGCTCGTCTTTACCCGCACCAAGCATGGCGCCGACAAGGTCTGCAAGTTTCTGCGGCATGCCGGCTTGGCGGTGGAAGCCATCCACGGCAACAAGGCGCAAAATGCCCGGCTACGGGTGCTTGAAGCGTTCCGCAGCGGGCAGGTCCGCGTTCTCGTCGCCACCGATATCGCCGCGCGAGGCATCGACGTTCAGGGGATCTCGCACGTCATCAACTACGAGCTGCCGAATGAGCCTGAGAGCTACGTGCATCGCATCGGCCGCACGGCGAGGGCCGGCGCCGGCGGAACGGCGCTGTCGTTCTGCGATGCGAGCGAGCGGGCTTATCTTAAGGATATCGAGAGGTTGACGCGTGTCTCGCTCGCCGTCGCCGGCCATCGTCATGCAGAGGCCGAAAGGACCGAAACCGGGTCGAAGGGATGGCGGTCGCGGCCTTCGTCGGCCGCGAAGCGCTCAGAGCGTTCCTCCGCAGCGTCGGCGCCCCATCGTTCGTGGCAGTCGAACGGGCGGCGCCGAGACGCGTTGCCTGCCGCGAGGGAAGCGCTCACCCGTCCAAGATCCGCACGTCTGTCCCTATCAGGAGAGCCAAGATGAGCAAATTTCCCACACGTATCAGTGCTGCCAGGCGCAATGCGGAAGCGCTTCTAAGCCGCAGCAAGAAGCAGGAATCGACGCTGAAGCTGGAACAGGAGCGGGAGCACGACGCGATGGTCGAGAAGACGGCGCGGTTGCGTGCGCTGCGTCTCGCCAAGGAAGCAGCCGACCGTGAAGCCGCAGCTTCAGCGCCGCCGGCACGCCCGAAAGCGCGCCGCGCAGGTCAAAAATAGAGCGAAGGACCGAACATGGCTTTCAAGCCCAACTACAACCAGGAACGTGCCAACCGCAACCGCAGCAAGCAGCAGAAGAAACAGGAAAAGCTGCAGCGGCGTGAAGAGGACGCGGCGAGGCGCAAAGCGGCTCGCGGGGACGCTGTGAGTGACGGCGGCCCAGACGCGGGGAAGCCGCCGCAGCAAGACTAGTTTCGCTATTTGGAGAACGCACATGGCCAAGAAGAAGCAACAGGTCGCCAACGGCTTCGTGCTGTTCGACGTCCTCTATGAGGACGGCACGCAGACCTCCAACCGCAAGGTGCCCGCGGCCGATCTCGGCGGGCTTGACGGCGACGCTCCGGCGCGCACCTTCATCGAGATGCAGGACCGCAAGATCGGCGAGGCGTCGGGCGAGCCGCGCGGACGCATCAAGTCGATCGTTCGCTCGAAGAAGCGCGTCGCCTAGCGTCCGCTCGCCGAGGAGGCTCAGTTCAAGGGGACTGAGACCATAACCTTCCCGGCAAGCGACGGGTCCGGAAGCGCGGCGCCCAAGGTCTCGCTGTAATTGCCGATGGCCTGGATGACATAACCGTCCGCGTCGTTCATCACGACGCCGCCGCCGATGGTGTTGCGGGCGGCCGCGGGCCCGATCTTGATATCATCGAAATCGATGCTCGTCTTGAAGAAGGCAAAGGGCTCGAGGCTCGATCCGAATCCCATATCGATCGGCCGCCTAACTTCCGGACCGGCCGTGAAGCGGGTCATGGCTACGCTCGTTTCGGCGACACCCGGTATTGCCGCGATCGAAGTCTCATCCACGTGGGTGACGGCGGCCGCAGGCATCAGCTGCCATTCGCCCAAGCCCCAACTGCCGCTCAGCCGCGCCTCCGTCAATAGCCGATTGGTGGTGAAGTCCGCCTCTTCGCTCGTAAGCGCGGTGCCATTGGAGGTTTCGCCGAAGGCCGCCCGGCCGCCAAGGACGAGATTTGGCGACAGCCGATAGGCCGCGTAGGGGCCTGCGAGGTAGGCGTCAGTGGCGGTCACCTCGCCGTCGATAGGCAGGGTTACGATCCGATCGTCCCTCTGCACCATGGCCCCAAGCAGCAGATCAGAACCCAGGCGATAATCGGCGCCAAAATAGGTGGTGGTGAGCGCCTGGGCGCCACCTACGGTCTGAAAGGGCGCCTGACGACTTTCCGCCCATATCGATTCACCAGCGGGTGTTGCGCCCATGATGTTCAACCGGCTGTTGATCCTGTTCTGCAATAGGTCGCTTGCCGGATCGATCAGGCTCTCGCAAGGGGTAGGCGTGCTGCTGGAGAGCGCCGGGCAAAGCTCGGCTGCGGCGCCAGGAAAGGGCGCGATCAACAAGGCTGCTAAAGCTGCTCCGGCACGGCGCATGGCCGGCATTCCCTGCTTGCAGATGGCGGTTGAACCCGCCTGCTTGAGGCAAACCTGCCATCAAGATGTGGAGATTCTGCGGCGAGCGCAGAAGCCACTAAACCTCCGGGGCAAAGATCTGGCCGGTAACGTCATTTTCCCGCATGGCGAGCGTCACGAAGATCTCCGTAACCTGCTCGGGCGTCGGCAGGGTGGCCTGATCCTCGCCAGGATAGGCTTCGGCCCGCATGGGTGTCGCAAGAGCGCCGGGATCGACAAGGTTTACCCTGATCTGCGTGTCAGCGGACTCGTTGGCATAGGTCTTGGCCAAAGCCTCAAGCGCAGCCTTGGAGACCGAGTAGGGCGCCCAGTAGGCACGGGCCGATCGCGCCACTCCCGAGGTGACGAAAATCACGCGGGCGGCATCCGAGCGATGGAACAGCGGATCGAGCGTGCGGATCAGCCGCCAATTGGCGGTGAGGTTCACGGCGAAGACGCGATCCCAATGGACTGAAGGAATGTGGGGGAGGGGCGAGAGAGCGCCGAGGATAGCGGCGTTGCCGACGAGCACGTCGAGACGCCCAAAGCGCTCATAGAGCGAGGGGCCGAGCGCGTCGATGGCCTGCCCGTCGGTCAGGTCGAGCGGAACGAGGCTCGCGGCGCCTCCGATCGCGCGGATATCGTCATCGACGCGCCCTAGATTGGTTATGCCACGGGCGAGCAGCAGCACGTGCGCCCCTTCGCTTGCGAAAGCGAGGGCAACGGCACGGCCAAGCCCACGCGAAGCGCCGGTGATGAGCGCGATGCGGTCCTTGAGACGCTGGCCGGTCAACCGACCTCGGCAAGGAAGGAGAGCTGCTTCTGCTGCGGCGGACCTTCACGGTCCCTGAGCCTGGTCGGATATTCGCCGGTGAAGCAATGGTCAGTGAACTGCGGATGGGCTGAATCGCGCCCTTCATAGCCCATGGCCTTGTAGATGCCTTCGACGGAAAGGAAGGCGAGCGTGTCGGCGCCCATATAGGTGCGCATCTCTTCCAGCGTCTTGGTGGCGGCGAGCAGCTTGTCCTGATCCGGCGTGTCGATGCCGTAAAAGTCCGGATGGGTGATCGGGGGGCTAGAAATGCGCATATGCACTTCCTTGGCGCCGGCCTCGCGCATCATCTGCACGATCTTCACCGAGGTGGTGCCGCGCACCACGCTGTCGTCGATCAGAACGATGCGCTTGCCGCGCACTTGCGCCTCATTGGCGCTGTGCTTGAGCTTCACACCGAGCTGGCGGATACGCTGCTCTGGCTCAATGAAGGTGCGTCCGACATAGTGATTGCGGATGATGCCGAATTCGAATGGGATGCCGGAGCCTTGCGAATAGCCGATGGCAGCAGGCACGCCTGAATCGGGAATGGGGATGACCACGTCGGCGATGGCCGGGGCTTCCAGCGCCAATTGCCGACCCATCTCTTTGCGCACATCGTAGACGGAGCGGCCGCCGACGATGGAGTCGGGTCTGGCGAAATAGATGTATTCGAAGATGCAGAGGCGCGCCGGGTATTTGGGCACGAAACGGTGGCTCTCGATCCCGTCCTTGGTAATGACCACCACCTCGCCGTTCTCGACCTCGCGCACGAAGTCGGCGCCGATGATGTCGAGGGCGCAGGTCTCTGATGCCAGTACCCAGGCCTCGCCGAGCTTGCCAAGCACGAGCGGCCTGATGCCGAATGGATCGCGGGCGCCGACGAGTTTCTTGTTGGTGAGCCCGACCAGGGCATAGGCGCCTTCGATCTGCAGCAGCGCCTCGATGAACTTCTCCACGAACAGGCGTTTCTCGCTGCGGGCGACGAGATGGAGGATGACCTCGGTGTCGGTGGTCGATTGGCAGATGGCACCCTTGGTAATCAGCCAGTCGCGAAGGGTGAGCGCGTTGGTGAGATTGCCGTTATGGGCAAGCGCGAAGCCGCCCGAAGCGAGATCAACGAACAGCGGCTGAACATTGCGCATCACGGGATCGCCGCAGGTCGAATAGCGCACATGGCCGATTGCCGCGTCGCCTTTCAGGCGCTCGATCACCTGGCTTGCGGTGAAGTGGTCGCCGACCAATCCGAGGCGCCGCTCGGTGTGGAAATGGGCGCCGTCGAAGCTGACGATGCCAGCAGCTTCCTGGCCGCGGTGTTGGAGCGCATGCAGCCCAAGCGCCGTGAGGGTCGCAGCGTCAGGGTGGCCGAAAATACCGAACACGCCGCATTCCTCATGCAGGCGGTCCTCGTCGAGCCAGGTCAAAGCCTGATCATCAGCATCAACGTGGTTGGTCACTCGCGTCCTCGCCTCCCTTAGATAGGCGCCTTCAGTGGCGCTTCAATACGCGTCGACGCAACCGATTCGAATGGAGTTGGCGCTTGCGAGCGCTGATCTGGCGGAGGTGCGGCAGGCGCTGCATCGGAGGGCGCTCCGGGCTGAGCGCCAGGCGCCCCAGGCTGGCCTTCAGGGGCAGGGGCTTCGTCATGCTTGCCGCCTGGCAGATATTGCTCAGGGTTCATCGGCATCAGCGATTCGATGGCCACCTGGGTCTGCTTGAGGATGGGGTAGGACTTAGCCTCGGTGATCCAGGCTGGCTGGTCTCTGGCAAGGGCGCTGAACAGGATAAAGACGATGGCTACAAGCAGGAAACCTCTGGCCAGGCCGAAAATGAAGCCCATGGTGCGGTCGAGCGCGCCGACGCGGCTATCGAGCACGCGGTCGGAGATGCGGAAAGTAATCAGGCTGACGACGATCAGGGTAATGATAAAGACGCCTGCGGCGAAGCCGATCTGAGCAAAGGCTGGGGAGGGGAAGTAGGATTCGACCGTCTGCCAATATTTTGGGGTGAGGTAGAGCGCGGCGACCGCAGCCACCGCCCAGGAGAAAATCGACAAAACCTCCCGCGTGAACCCGCGCACCATGGCGAGGAATCCCGACACGAGCATGATGATGATGAGAATGACATCGAGCCAGGAAATTGGCATGGCGCGAGGCTCCTTAGGCGAGCGCGGCGGAGACTATCACGATTCCCCGCGATGAAGCACAAATGACCCAAATCGGCAACGGCGGATGCCAGCACCGGCGCATTGTCGCATGCGAAGACCTCGGGCTCAGTCCCTCTCAGGCAGGCCGAACCAGGACACGAGCTCGCTGAGCTGAGCGAGTGGCATGAGCCGGATCTCCTGAAGCTGCCGGTCGGGGGCGCAAGCTGCCGGCACCACGGCCCGCGTGAACCCCAATTTCGTGGCCTCCTTAAGGCGCTGGTCCATATGGCCCACGGCCCTCACCGCCCCGGTGAGGCTCACTTCGCCGAAATAGACCGTGTCTTCAGGCGCAGGCTGTCCGGTAAAGGAGGAAAGGAGTGCCGCGGCGGCGGCGAGGTCGGCGGCCGGATCGCCGAGCTTCAAGCCACCGGCGACGTTGAGATAGACGTCTTGCGCACCAAGCCTGGTGCCGCAGCGGGCCTCCAGCACGGCAATCAGCATGGCCAGCCGGTTGGGGTCCCAGCCGACCACGGCACGTCTTGGCATACTGAGTAAAGACGGTGCAACTAGCGCCTGTATCTCAACGAGGATCGGCCTCGTGCCTTCCATGCCTGCGAACACCGCAGTCCCTGGGGCACCCTTGTCGCGGTCGCTCAAGAACAGCGCCGAGGGGTTCTCAACTTGTTGCAGCCCCTCATAGCGCATCTCGAACACGCCGATCTCGTCGGTCGGGCCGAAGCGGTTCTTTACCGCCCGGAGGATGCGGAATTGATGGCCGCTTTGCCCTTCGAAATAGAGCACGGTATCGACCATATGCTCGATAACCTTAGGGCCCGCGATCTGGCCGTCCTTGGTCACATGGCCGACAAGGACGAGCGTCGCAGTGCTTCCCTTGGCATAGCTGACCAGCGCCGAGGCGCAGCCGCGAAGCTGCGAGATGGTGCCGGGGGCGGCCTCCAAACCCTCAGACCACAGCGTCTGCACCGAGTCGATGACGATGAGGGCAGGCGCCTTCGCCTTGCTCAAGGTGGCGATGATATTGGCGAGGTTAGTCTCGGTGCCGAGCGCCACGGGGGCTTGGCTCAAGCCGAGCCGCGCGGCCCGCATGCGAACTTGCGCCAGCGCTTCTTCGCCCGAGAGATAGATTACAGCTGCTCCGCTCATGGCGAGCGCCGCGGCGGCCTGGAGGAGCAGCGTCGACTTGCCGATGCCCGGGTCGCCGCCGACAAGGACGGCGGAGCCGGGGACGAGACCGCCGCCAAGAACGCGGTCGAACTCAGCCATGCCGGTCGGCAGCCGCGGCGCATCACGTGTCTCAGTGCCAAGTCCTTCGAAGGCGGCAGCCCTGCCTTTGCCGCCTCTCATGGCGACAAGCGCTGGCGGGCCTGAGGGCGCCGCAGCCTCCTCGATGATGCTGTTCCACTCCCCACAAGCCGCGCATTTTCCCGACCAGCGCGAGGTCACCGCGCCGCAGGCTTGGCAAACGAAGGCGTTCGAGGTTTTGACCATTATTCAAGAAGGACCCCAGGGGTCAATTCTACGCTGCAGGCTCAGGCCATGTTGGCCGCGGCAAGGAAGAGTAGAGCGGCACTGGACGAACTGATTGAAAGCATTGATCCGCAACGGCCTGCTAACCGAAGTCTGATGGAGCGCTATGAGACGCAGACTATGATCCGTCCATGAATGGCGCCGTCCCGCGCTACGACGGGCTTCAGTTACGCAGCCGTTGCCATTGGGAATACCGTCTGTCGAGCTCTAATAGCGCGCAAAGACGGCATTGATGTTGTCATCGAATGGAAGTCGGAGTGGATTGATCAGGTCTAAACGCAATCCACAATCTTCCCCCATTTGCAGCAAAGACTT
>DATFVP010000077.1:0-4202 GCA_035260285.1 Methyloceanibacter sp. | reverse complement strand
TGACGTAGCCTGCCTCTTCGAGGAAGGTGAGGGTGGGATAGACCACGCCGGGGCTCGGGCTGTAGAAGCCGCTGGTCTTCTCTTCGATCAGCTTGATCAGCTCGTAGCCGTGACGCGGCTGCTCGGCGATGAGCGCAAGCGTGAGCAGCTTCAGGTCGCCCTGCGCCAGCATGCGGCCGACGCGGAACCAGTCGCCGCCTCCGCCTCCCGGGCCAGGTCCGAAGCCCTGGCCCCTGCCGCCATGGCGGCCGAAGCGCCTTGCCGCCCACATGCCGCCGCTAGGGCCGTGATGTCTAAAACCATGCATTTGTCGTCTCCGATTGGTGAAAGACATATCTTCAATCGGTCTATCGCAAGATATATCTTAAGGTCGAAAACTTCAATTTTCCCGGTGAGTAAGGCGAGGATCGGCAGAGCGAGCACGGCCGCCTGGAGCAGCAGATTGCCCGAGCCGCCGCCAAAAATCGGTAACAGCTGACTGACCGGGTCCGTGAGGAAGGTGAGGCGGCAAGATCGGCAGCCGCTCCCCCAAACTTGTGCAGCACATCACCGACAAAGGGAGAGAAGAACGGCACGAAAGCCCCGATCGCGAAGTGGAGCGGCATGTCGAACTGGTTGAACTCGGCGCTCGCCTGGCGGCCAAACGTGAAATCCTGCGCCGGCAGCATGGTGACGATGGCAAGGGCGGCAAGGGCGGCGTAGAGCGCCGGACCGGGCAGAATGAGCCGCCACTCTTGCCGATTGCGTACGCGTAGAACAGCCCGAGCGCGAACGACCAGTTGGTTCCAAACACCGTGGTGTTGGCGAGCGGGCCAAGCAGCACCCATGGCCGGAAGCGCTCAGGGCGGCGAGCTTGCAGCGCCACAAAGCCGAAGCCGAGCAGCACGCTCGCGTAGGGCCGGTTGACCACCAAATGCTCCCAGAACCACCGGCCGGAAGGGCGAGAGGCGCCAGATCAGCACCCAGACGCCGAGCGCGATGGCAAGATGCAACACTTGCATCGCGACCGGATCGGTGGTGAAGCGCGTGATCACCGCAACAGCAGATGCAAGAGCCCGGGATGGCCTTCATATTTAAGGTTGGCGAAGAGATCGAGCGGCGTGTTGCTGGCGGCGACTGCAATTCGTCACGCCACATGGCGTGGCGGAATAACCTGATCGCGTTGTAGACAGCGAGGAGAACAAACAGCAGATCAGGAAGCCCCAGGCGGATCGGGGCAACAAAGCCCGCGCCCCTATCGGCGCCCGCGACGCGCGTGATCGACATCCGCCCTCACCCCAGCTCCTTACTCATCCCCAATCGGCCGGTCACATGCCCGTTCGCTCGGGCCTCGCCTTATTGCACCGCTGCAACCCTTATGTTACAGCCTCCGCGGGCCTTCCGGTGGGCCGTCGCGGCCCATTATCAGGCTGTTGACGCGGAAGCTCCAATCCCAGAATTTGCAAGTCCAGGGACGCGGCCGCGCTTGAAAAACGCCCGTCCGGGAGGAAAGGCGTTAGTTCGTGGCAGGTGAAGTAGACACCCCCTCAGGCGTCGCGGGCCGCTATGCCACCGCCCTGTTTGAGCTCGCGCTGGAAGAAAAGGCGCTCGAGAAGGTCGAACAGGATTTGAACCGCTTCGCTTCTGCGCTCGACGCCGTCGAGGATTTGCGCCGCCTGGTGAAGAGCCCGGTGTTCACCGCCGAGGAGCAGGAGCGCGCTGTCGCCGCCATCCTCGAAAAAATAGAAATCGAAGGCCTGACCGCGAACTTCCTCAAGCTCATCGCCAGGAACCGCCGCCTGTTTGCCGCCCCAGACATGATCAAGGCTTTTCGCGCGCTGCTCGCGCGCCATCGCGGCCTCACATCCGCCGAGGTTACCTCCGCGCTTCCGCTCACCGAAGGCCAATTGCACGCCCTGCAAACCGCGCTCAAGGCCGCACTGCATAAAGACGTGCAGCTCGATCAGAAGGTTGATACCACCCTCCTCGGCGGCCTCGTCGTCAAGGTCGGCAGCCGCATGGTCGACTCCTCGCTGCGCACCAAGCTCAACAGTCTCAAGCAAACCATGAAAGAGGTTGGCTGATGGATATCAGGGCCGCCGAGATCTCCGCGATCCTCAAGGAGCAGATCAAGAATTTTGGCCAGGAGGCGGAAGTCTCCGAGATCGGCCAGGTGCTGTCGGTCGGTGACGGCATCGCCCGCGTCTATGGCCTCGACAATTGCCAGGCCGGCGAGATGGTCGAGTTTGCCGACGGCACGCGCGGCATGGCGCTGAACCTCGAGGTCGACAATGTCGGCATCGTGATATTCGGCGACGACCGCCACATCAAGGAAGGCGACGTGGTCAAGCGCACCGGCGCCATCGTTGAGGTGCCGGTCGGCAAGGAGTTGCTCGGCCGCGTGGTCGATGCGCTCGGCAATCCGATCGACGGCAAAGGCCCGATCGATGCGCAAAAGAAGCGCCGTGTCGACGTGAAGGCGCCCGGCATTATTCCCCGCCAATCGGTGCATGAGCCGATGCAGACCGGACTCAAGGCCATCGACGCGCTCATTCCCATCGGCCGCGGCCAACGCGAGCTGATCATCGGCGACCGCCAGACCGGCAAGACCGCCATCATCCTCGACACCATCCTCAATCAGAAATCGATCAATGCGCGGGGCGACGAGAAGACCAAGCTCTATTGCGTCTATGTCGCCATCGGCCAGAAGCGCTCGACCGTGGCGCAATTCGTCAAGGTGCTCGAGGACAACGGCGCCATGGACTATTCCATCGTGGTTGCCGCTACCGCCTCTGATCCCGCGCCGATGCAGTATCTCGCTCCCTTTGCCGGCTGCGCCATGGGCGAGTACTTCCGCGACAACGGCATGGCCGCGGTGATTTTTTACGATGACCTGTCCAAGCAGGCCGTCGCCTACCGTCAGATGTCGCTGCTGCTCCGCCGTCCGCCCGGACGCGAGGCGTATCCCGGCGACGTGTTCTATCTGCATTCGCGCCTGCTCGAGCGCGCCGCCAAGCTCAACAAGGAAAACGGCTCAGGCTCGCTGACGGCGCTGCCGGTGATCGAGACCCAGGCCAACGACGTGTCGGCCTATATCCCGACCAATGTGATCTCCATCACCGACGGCCAGATCTTTCTTGAGACCGATTTGTTCTATCAGGGCATCCGCCCCGCGGTGAACGTTGGCCTGTCGGTGTCCCGCGTGGGCTCCGCCGCTCAGGTCAAGGCGATGAAGCAGGTCGCCGGCAAGATCAAAGGCGAGCTTGCCCAATATCGCGAGATGGCGGCCTTCGCTCAGTTCGGTTCCGACCTCGACGCCACCACCCAGCGCCTGCTCAACCGCGGCGCCCGCCTCACTGAGCTGCTGAAGCAACCGCAATTCTCGCCGATGAAGGTGGAGGAACAGGTCGTGGTGATCTATGCCGGCGTGAACGGCTATCTCGATCCGATCGCGGTGAAGGACGTCCAGCGCTTCGAGGCCGAGCTTCTGCGCTTCATGCGCGCCGAGCATCAGGACATTCTCGACGACATTCGCGACCAAAAAGAAATTTCCAAGGAAACCGGCGACAAGCTGAAAGCCGCCGTCGACAAATTCGCCAGAGCCTTCGCGTAAGGATTAGCGGTCTTAACACATGCCGTCGCTGAAAGATCTGCGCAATCGCATCGCCTCGGTGAAGGCGACGCAAAAGATCACCAAAGCCATGCAGATGGTGGCGGCGGCGAAGCTAAGGCGCGCGCAAAGCGCGGCGGAAGCTGCAAGGCCTTACGCCACGCGCATGGAGGCCGTGCTAGCCAACCTCGCCGGCGCGCTGCAAGGCCGCGAGGGCGGCTCGCCGCTGATGATCGGCACCGGCAAGGATAAGGTACATCTCCTCGTGGTGTGCACCGCCGAGCGCGGCCTGTGCGGCGCCTTCAATTCCTCGATCGTCAGGCTTGCCCGCGATCACGCCTTTCGCCTGCTGAACGATGGCAAGGAGGTCAAAATCCTTTGTGTCGGCAAGAAGGGCTTCGACCAGCTAAAGCGGCTGTTCGCATCGAAGATCATCGAGGTGGTGGAGCTGAGGAGCGTGAAGCAGCTCGGTTTCGCGCAAGCGGAGATGATCGCCAAGAAGATCCTCGACCTGTTCTCCGCTGGACAATTCGACGTGGCGACGCTGTTCTTCTCGCGCTTCCGCTCGGTGATCAGCCAGATCCCGACGGCACCGCAAATCATCCCAGCGCAG
>DATFVP010000076.1:0-4513 GCA_035260285.1 Methyloceanibacter sp. | reverse complement strand
ATCGACTGGTTCTGGCAGACCAGGCAGCGCAAGCCTTCGGAGATGTTACGGGCTCTCGCCTCGAGTGCCTGGTCCTGCAGAACCTCGTCGGGCTCAACCGCATTCGCCGGGAGCGTCGCCAAGGTCACGAAGAGTGAAAGGAAGGCGGCAAGAAAGACCGAGCCGTGGCGAAGCAAACACGGTGAAGAGCGGGGTGCCAGCATCGGATTATTGGGCGGCGGCCAGGCCTTGGCCGAGGACCTTTGCCCGCTTCGGCGCGCCGATCCTCAACCGCCGGTCTGACAGGGACAAGCCGCCGCCGATAAACATCACGACGGCGCCGAGCCAGATCAGGCGCACCAGCGGATTGAAATAGATCCTGACGGTGTAGGCGCCGTCTTTCAGGGGATCGCCAAGGACGACGTAAAGGTCGCCGCGCCAGCTGTCATGAATTCCAGCCTCCGTGGTGCTGCTGCGCTCCACGGTAAATTCGCGCTTGGACGGCTCAAGCGTCGTCACCGCCTCTCCGCCTCGCGCCACCTTGAACAATCCGACGCGCTCGCGATAGTTCGGCCCCTCGCGCGGCGCCACGCCTTCGAAGGTCAATTGGTAGCCGGCAATGTCTGCAGATTCCTTCGGCTTCATCGCGAGGATGCTTTCGCTCCGCCACGCCGTGGTCGCGACGATGCCGATCACCACGACGCCGAGCCCAGCATGGGCAAGCGCCGTGCCGTAGGCCGAACGCGGTAAATTGCCGAGACGGCGTGCGGCATCCGTCAGGGAGCCATCGAACAACTTTACCCTGAAGGCGATCTCCGACAGCGCGCCACCGATCAGCCAAATTCCGAGCCCGATGCCGAAGGGCGCGAGCCAAGGTCCACGCTGCTGCCAGGCAAGCACCACCAACGCGACCACGAGCGCCAAAATCGCCGCGGCCATGAGGCGCTGGCCGGCGGCGACGATGTCTCCCCTCTTCCACGCCAGCATCGGCCCGAACGGAACTGCGATGAGCAAGGGCACGATGAGCGGCACGAAGGTGTAATTGAAAAATGGCCCGCCAACCGAAATCTTCTCGCCGGTCAGCGACTCAAGCGCGAGCGGATAGAGCGTGCCGACGAACACGGCAGCGCAAGCCGTGACGAGCAGCAGGTTGTTGAGGACAAGGCTCCCCTCCCGGCTGATCGGCGCAAACAGGCCGCCTTGCGCAAGCAGCGGCGCCCGGATGGCGAACAGCGTGAGCGCTCCGCCGATGAAGACTCCCATGATGGCGAGGATGAAGACGCCGCGGGCCGGATCGACGGCGAAGGCATGCACCGAGGTGAGCACGCCGGAGCGGACGAGGAAGGTGCCCATCAAGCTCAAAGAGAAGGTGATGATGGCGAGCAGGATGGTCCAAACCTTCAACGCGTCGCGCTTCTCCATGACGAGCGCCGAGTGGAGCAGCGCTGTGCCCGCGAGCCACGGCATGAAGGAGGCATTCTCCACCGGGTCCCAGAACCAGAAGCCGCCCCAGCCGAGCTCGTAATAGGCCCACCACGAGCCCATGGCGATGCCGAGCGTGAGGCACATCCAGGCGGCAAGGGTCCATGGCCTCACCCAGCGCGCCCAGGCGGCGTCGATGCGCCCGTCGATCAGCGCGGCGACGGCAAAGGAGAACGCCATCGAGAAGCCGACATAGCCCGCGTAGAGGAACGGCGGATGGAAGGCGAGAGCCGGGTCCTGCAGCACGGGGTTGAGGCCTTGCCCGTCGAGCGGCGCCGGATCGAGCCTGGTGAAGGGATTGGACGTGGTGATAATGAAGAGGAGAAAGGCCGCGGCGATCGACCCCTGCACGGCAAGCACATTCGCTTGCAGCTCGCGCGGCAGGTTCGTGCCAAAAGTCGCGACTGCGGCGCCGAACAAAGCGAGGATCAGCACCCAGAGCACCATCGAGCCTTCGTGGTTCCCCCACACGCCAGCGATCTTGTAGATGAGCGGTTTTGCCGAGTGGGAGTTGGCCCAGACGTTCTGCAACGAGAAGTCGGACGTGACATAGGCTGCCATCAGGGACGAGAACGCGATGGCGATCAGCAGGAACTGCATCTGTGCCGCGGGCACGGCGACAGCCATGAGTTGCGGGTCGCGGATCCTCCTCCCCCACAACGGAATTACTGTTTGCACGATCGCCAGCGCGAGCGCGAGGATCAGAGCGTAATGGCCGGTCTCTGCGATCATGGCCTAGTTGACCTTCCCTGAGCCTTGCGGCGTGCCGGCTTGCTCATCGCCCCGCCAGACGCCCTGCTCTTTCAGCTTCTTGGCGACCTCCGGAGGCATGTATTTCTCGTCGTGCTTGGCGAGCACGCTGTCGGCGTGAAACACGCCTTCCGATGTCAGTGCGCCTTCGGCCACGACTCCCTGGCCCTCACGGAAAAGATCAGGGAGCACGCCGGTATAGGTCACCGGGAGCGTGGCGTGCTTGTCGGTAACGACGAAGCTGACCGTGGTGCCCCCGCCACGCTTAAGACTCCCGTTCTCAACCAATCCGCCAAGCCTGAAGCGCTGACCGGTATCTAAGTGCTTCTCCGCCACCTCGGTCGGCGTATAGAAGAACACGATCGAATCGCGCAGCGCCATGAGCACCAGACCCACGGCAAGCGCGAGCACGCCGAGGCAGGTGCCGATCAGAATGGCTCTCCGCTGCTTGCGGGTCATTCCACAGAACTCCAGGTCACGACTTCAAGCCAAGCTCCGCCGCCAAAGCATCGAGCTGTTGCAGCGCTTCGGAGTTCCCGCTGAATTGTGTCTTCGCCCGCTCGAGCGCTTTCAAGGCATCATTCTTCCGATCGAGCACGGTATAGGCTCTGACCAGCTTGAGCCAACCGGCAAGATCGTCGCCCTTTTGCGTCAGCCGGTCATCAAGCCTTTGTACCATGGTCTCGATCATGGCTTGGCGGTCGGCGGGATTCATTTTCTGCGCCGCGGCCACATCGTCGGGGCTCGGCCCAGGCGACCCTTCTCCCGTAGAGCCTTCCGGCTTCGCGGCAACCAACTTGCCGGCGAGCTTGGCCTCATCCTCGGCGAGGCGCTGCTCCACCAATTTCCGCCAAGGCGCATCCGCCGGGGCCTTCGCCAGAAGCGCGCGCCAAGCATCTGCCGCTGCAGCGAACTGACCGTCCTGCTCCTTGGCGATGATCAGCACGAGACGTGGCTCGATGAGATTGGGATCGAGCGCGACCGCCCGCTCGAGCGCCTTGCGCGCATCCTCCGAGACCACGCCATTGTTGGCGAGCACGAGCGCTTGGCCGTAATTTGCCAGACGCTTCGGTGACTCTCCGAGGAGCCGGATGGTCTGACGATAGGCTTCGGCTGCATCGGCGTAACGCGCCCAGCCCATATAGACGGGAGCAACCACTTCCCACCCCTCCCCCTCCTCGGGATGCTCGCGGAGCCGCGCCTCCACGCGCGCGACCAGCACGTCGAGATTCTTGTCGCTTGCGGGATCTTGCAAACGCGCGATGAGGGGTTGATCAGGCAGTCGCGGAGAGCCGTAGACGAGGTAGAGACTGAGCGCCGCGAGCGGCAGAGCCACCGCGAGTCCCACCGCCAAATATTTGGTCGGAGAGTGGGTTGGAGAGAGCTTGGCGGCAGGCTTTTCCGCATCGGCGGCGAGCAGCCTGCGGGCGATTTCGACGCGGGCGGCCTCGGCATCACACTCTCCGATCAGGCCCCGCTCGCGGTCGCTTTCAACCTCGCCCAGCTGATCGCGATAGACGGTGGCGTTGAAAGCCGCGCGTGACTCCTCGCTTGCGCTTCCGCCCATGAGCGGGCGCAGCACGACGTAGAGCGCGGCGGCCGTCAAAATGGCAAAGATCACCCAGAGCAGCACCTAGGGCAGGTCCTCCTTGTCAAGAGGCTAAGCCATAGGGCAATGGCGTGAAGGGGGGAAGCTTCAGGAGGGAGGCAGAAGATGAAATCGGCCCAAATGGAGGGAGTCTTGCCTGGCCCCAAAGGCCAGTAGAGCCGGAAGGGAAGCAGGCGATTTCGGCGTCAGCTTACGCCGCGCCAGGTTCCATTGTCCTCACGGCAGGCGACTCCCTTCACGATCTCAGGCGAGCCGCCGCGATTGATGGTGTGTGTATAGATGCGGCAGTACTGGTCGCCCCTCTTATAGGGACGCCCCGGTACGATTGACCCGCGATGGTGCAGCGCCGGATAGATCCAGGCCACCGCGGCGCCGGAGCGGCCATATTCAAGAGCTCGAAACTCGGCGTCGGCGGCAATTCCACGCTCGTTCGTGCTCATCTGACGTCCGATTGAGCTATTGCCGATGCCGCCGATCACGGCGCCATCTCCCGCCGTGGAGACAAGGACGCGGGCGCTCGCGTCCGGATTACGACTGACGGGGCTCGAGAATGCTCCGAGGAGGAAACCGCCGCCTTGGTACGATCCGCAAGCCGCAACCAGAATCGGTACCAAAGCGAGCGTCGCCACGGACGCCGCGCGCAAAAAAGCTGTTCCCATCGACTTTTGTCCTGAGCGGACAACCCCAGCCTTG
>DATFVP010000075.1:0-8811 GCA_035260285.1 Methyloceanibacter sp. | reverse complement strand
GGAAGCGATCGAAGCCGAGGGCTTCACCCCTCATGCTCTGTCATGGCAGCGCGGCAGCCTCTCACCGACGCATAGCCTCGCCGGCGTCGCCGAGCTGCGCACGCTCTTGCGCGCGCTCAAGCCCGACATCCTGCACAACATCTCGCTGAAACCCGTTCTGCTGGGCGGCATCGCGAGCCTCGGGCTTTCCTCCATCGGCGTGGTCAACAGCCTGACCGGGCTCGGCACGCTGTTCGTCGGCAATCACCGCAAGAGCGAGCTCACCCGCCCGCTCGTGGTCGCCACGCTCAAAGCCCTGCTCAAGCGGCCGAACGTCAGCACCATCGTGCAAAATCCCGACGACAAGAGATTCGTACTCGGCCTCGGCGTTCCTGAGGGAAGCGTCGACCTGATCCCGGGCTCTGGCGTCGACCTGCAGCATTTCACGCCGCTGCCGGAGCCGCTGCCGCCGATCACCGCCGCCTATGTCGGGCGCATGCTCGCTGACAAGGGCGTGCTCACGCTGATCCAGGCTTACTCGCTTGCCACCTCGCGCGGGCTCAAGCTTCAGCTCCTGCTTGCCGGAGATACCGATCGGGAGAATCCGGGGTCGCTCGCGCCGGAGCAGTTGCGCGAGTTTGCCTCGGCCTTCGGCATTCGCTGGCTCGGGCACGTCGCCGATATCCGCGAGGTATGGGCCAAAGCCCATATCGCCGTGCTCGCCTCGCGCCGCGAAGGATTGCCGAAGAGCCTGCTCGAGGCTGCGGCGTGCGGTCGGCCGATGATCGCCACCGACACGCCTGGCTGCCGCGAGATCGCCATTGCAGGCAAGACGGCTCTGACCTTTCCCGTGGACGATGCGCCGGCTCTCGCCGATGCCCTGACGAAAATGGCCGGCGATGCCGAGATGCGCGCGCGCTTCGGCAGTGCGGCGCGGGCTCTGGTGGAGGAGAAATTCTCCGCAGAGGCCGTCGGCAAAGCCACCGTCGCTCTCTATCAGTCTCTCGTCCCGGTGAAATGAGTATTACCGCAACCCGTCATTGCGGGCTTGACCCGGCAATCCGTTCCACTGACGTTTCGGCTGACTAAAGCGCAACGGCATGGATGCCCGGATCAAGTCCGGGCATGACGAGTCATTTGGTCAGGGAGCCGGTGCCGTTGGGGGCGCGCATCATGGCGGCGATGCCTTCGCGAGTCTTGACCCGCGGGGTCCAGCCGATGCCGCGGAGCTTCGCAGCGTCGATGACGAAGTTCCCCGACAGCCGCTCCCACTCGGCCTCCTTGCCGAAAGTGGCCATCAGCCGCTTCACGCCTCCAGCCGGCACGCGCATGAGATGCGGCGCCCGGCCCAAACCTTCGCGCATGGCGGCAACCATCTCCGCTACGCTGATCGGCTCGCTGTCGGCAACGAGAAAAATCTCGCCTTCGGCCTTCGGCGAGGTCAGCACGAGCTCGATGGCGTCGGAGAGGTTCTCGAGCGCAAGCAGCGAGCGGCGGTTGTCGAGCCCGCCAAAGGGGAGAGGCATCGGGGTCTGGGCAAGCGTTGCAAGGCTCGCAATGTTGCCTTTGACCCCGCGTCCGTAGACCACGGCGGGACGGAGCACGGCGAAGTAGACTCCGCTCCCGGCAAGCAGGCGCTCGGCCTCGAGCTTCGAGCGCCCGTAAGTATCGGTGGGTTTCGCAGGGTCGGTCTCGGTGATCACGTGATCGGCTGAAAGCCCAGCCTGCGCCCTCACCGACGACATCAGCACCAGGCGCTCGATGCGGCCGTTCGCAGAGCGCGCCAGCTCCCCGACCGCCTGCGTGTTGACGCGGGCATAGACCTCGTCAGGCAACTGGCCTGGCGCATGCGCGATGCCGGCAAGATGCACGATGTGGCTTACGCCGCCCACGAGTTGCGACCAGTCTGCGGCGCGCGCGAGGTCAGGAAGCCTCACCCGCTCCACGCCGGCGATGTCGGGAATCGCGGCCGGATCGCGGGCGGCGGCGCGCACCGACCAGCCGCTCGCAGCGAGCGCCCGGACCATGTGCTTGCCGACGAAGCCTGAAGCCCCGGTGATGAGCACGGTTCCCCCGGTCACTTGCCGCCTCGCGCCAGCACATAGAGCACATGGGCGGTGGCGGCCGCGCCGAGCCCGAGCAGCAGAATGTCGGCGATGGTGGAGTCGAGGATTACCGCTGTGACCGCGAGCGACGCGAGCAGCAGGCCGAGCACGAGGATGCGTGTCGTCACTTGCGGCGGCGTCATGCCTGCGATCACCGCACGCTGATAGTAATGCGAGCGATGGGCGGTGAAAATATGCTCGCGGTTGGCCGCTCGGCGGATCAGTGTGACGGTCGCATCGGACATGGTGTAGAGCGCGAGCAACAGCGCCGCCGCGAGATTGGTGCCTGCCACGGCGATCAGCATGAAGGCCAGCAAGAGCCCGATCGGCAGGCTGCCGGCGTCGCCAAGAAACACTTGCGCCGGGTGCTTGTTGAATACGGCAAAGCCGAGCAAGGCGCCAAGCAGCGCGAGCGCCAGGAATCCGATGCTTGCAGGCACCGCATTCAAGCCTGCGAGGGCCGCGACGCCGAGCGTCATCGGCACGACTTGCGCCGCGGTGATCCAATCGATGCCGTCGAGAAAATTGATGGCGTTGACGAACCATACGGTGCCGAGCACGAGCAGCGCCCGCTCGAGCAACAGGGGCATAAGACCGGGGAGCAGCCGCAAGTCTTGCGGAAGGCTCGCCACCATGATGAGCGCGGCCAGCGTCTGGCCGATGAAGCGCCACGATACCGGCAGAGCCCGGGCATCGTCGGCAAGCCCGAGCACCGTCAGGCCTAAGGCGGCGGCAAGGGTGGGGAGAAGCGCCACTGCGTCCTCGGGCGCTCGCCACAAAGCCCAAGCTGCAGCGCAAATGATCAGCAGCGCAAGCATGACGCCGACGCCGGCGCCTTGTGGCGTGGCACGGGCGTGCGACGAGCGTTCGTTGGGGTGGGCGAGGAGGTGACGCACGAGCATGGGCTTGAGGAAATAGATCAGCACGCTCGACAGCGCCGCGGCTGACGCGACCACGGCGATGGCTAGAACGAATTGGGCTCCTTGCATCGCCTCAATGGAGCGTGCGCGAGACCGGCTGCCACTCGTCCTTGACCGACGCCGGATGCCCGGGGCTTCCCGGCTTATAACCTTCGACGGTGGCGCGCAGCATCTCTTGCAGATCGGTCCCGTCGAGCCTCTGTATCGCGTCGTCGAGACGTTCGAGCGCCGCGGCCAGCTCTGGGTAAGCCAACACCGGCTCGGAGTTCTTGAAGATGCGCGGGTGGCTGGTGCCGGTAGTGTTCTCGCCGATGAGCAGCTCCTCGTAGAGCTTCTCGCCACGCCTGAGCCCAATGTACTCGATGGCGATGTCGCCTTCGGGATTGTTGTCGTCGCGCACTTCGAGCCCAGAGAGGCGGACCATGGTGCGGGCGAGATCGTCGATCTTCACTGGCGTCCCCATGTCGAGCACGAACACCTCGCCGCCGCTCGCCATGGCGCCGGCCTGGATTACGAGCTGTGCCGCCTCCGGGATCGACATGAAATAGCGGATGATCTCGGGGTGGGTGACGGTGACCGGCCCTCCGGCCTGGATCTGATTGCGGAAGCGCCGCACCACCGAGCCTGACGAATCGAGCACGTTGCCGAAGCGCACCATGGTGAACACGGTGGTTCCGTGCGGCTCGGCGAGCGCCTGCAGGATGAGCTCGGCGAGCCGCTTGCTCGCGCCCATCACGTTGGTCGGCCGCACCGCCTTGTCGCTCGACACGAGCACGAAGCGCTCGACCCGCGCCTCCTTGGCGACTTCGGCGAGGGTCAAGGTACCGAAGGTGTTGTTCTGCAGCCCGGTGAACGGGTTCACTTCCACGAGCGGCACGTGCTTGTAGGCTGCCGCGTGGTAGATCACCTCGACGTCGTAGTTACTGATGGTGCGGGCGACGAGCTTACGGTCGAGGACCGAGCCGAGGACCGGGATGATCTTGGTGTCGGCGAGCGGCGGCGCCTTGGGCTCCTTGGCCCTCCGCCATTTGAGCTCCTCTATCTCCATCTCGATTTCGTAGAGGGCCACTTCCGACAGCTCGAACAGGATCAGCGACTTCGGCCCAAGCTCGAGCAGCTGGCGGGTGAGCTCAGAGCCAATCGAGCCTCCAGCGCCAGTGATCATCACCACCTTGTCCTTCACGTGCCCGGTGAGCAGCTCAAGCTCAGGCGCCACGGGATCGCGGCCGAGCAGATCCTCGACCTCGATCGGCCGGAGATCGCTCACCTCCACCCGGCCAGAGGCAATCTCTTCGAGCGCCGGCAGCGTCTTCACCGCCACCGGGAAGGGCTCGAGCGCCTTAATGGCGGCGCGCCGCTCGCTGCGCAGCGCCGATGGCATGGCGAGCAGAACCTCTTTGACATTCTCGGTGGTGATCACCTTTCCGATCTTGCCGGGGCGCAGCACCTTGACGCCGTGCACCACCTGGCCCGCGAGCGAAGCGCTGTTGTCGATAAAGGCGACCATGTTGAACTGGCCGGTCTCGTTCAGCGCTCTGAGCAGCTGGATGCCCATGGTACCGGCGCCGTAGATGATGACGTTCTTGCGCTCATCGAAGCTCACCGGCTTGTGCTGCGGCGCTGCTTTGAGCAGCAGCGCGCCGGCCCATTGGCGGGAGAGACGGATGAGACCTGCTGCGATCAGGCCATAGATCACCACCACCGAGCGCGGATGACCCTTGATGCCGGACAAGAGCACGAGCAGGGCCCAGGCGAGCACCGCGATGATCACAGCGACATAGATGCGCGTCGTGCCCTCGGGCCCGATGAAACGGGTGACGAGCTTGTACAGCCCGCGCATATGGAAGGTGATGACGCCGATGATGGGCGCGGCCGCCATCAGCAAGATCATGCCGAAGGACTCCGGAACATAGAACTGGCTCAGGCGCAGCGAGTACGCGGCCCACAGCGCGAGTGTGAGCAACACCATGTCGTTGGCGATCAGAAAGATTCGCTTGAACCAGCGAGGCCGTTCGATGAGCCAGACGGCTGAACGCATGAGAAGGGCCACCCCGAACCGGCGCCTTTGGCCGGAACCCCGTTTGTTTTGGCGTTACGCTCTCAAATCAGAGTGCGCTGCACGATAGCTGATGCCCCCGGCGAACGGAAGCACGCAACCAATGTCCATAACAGCAGAAAATCGGCGAAAAAATGCCCGCCTCCATACCCGCCTAGCCGAGGATCACCACATGCAGCCTTTTCGGCCCGTGCGCGCCGCGCACGATGGACTGCTCGATATCGGCGGTGCGCGACGGCCCGCCGATCAAATTGACGCTGCGCGGCAGATTGCCCTCGCCATAGATCGCGCGCAAACGGTCGAAGGCCTCCTCGTAGCTGCCGACCACATCGTCGGCTCGAACTAGGATGAAATGGGTCTCGGGCAGGAAGGCGAGCGTCGTCGGATTGTCAGCCCCCGAGACGAGGACCAAGGTTCCGGTTTCCGCCGCGGCGGTGACGGCACGCGATAGTGCGGCTCGATCGTGAGGCTCGGCGCGGCCGATTCGCCGCTGCAAGGCCGGCGCAGTATCCCAGGGGAGGGCCGCGAGCACTGGATCGCTTCCCATGCGGAAGGCCAAGGGAAGATCATGGGCGCCGAGATCATCGGCAATCGCGCGGACGGCCTCTTCCGGCGTGCTTGCCCGAGTGACCTCGGCGCCTTGGCTCCCGAGCATGGCGGTCATGAGCTGGAGCAGGGTTTCGTGGTCGGCGCGGGCGCGGGCCGGGATCGTACCGCGCTGATGATGGCGCAAGCGCTCATTCACCGCTTCCTCGCGCTTTCTGTCCTTGCCCGTGACGCCGAGGGCCGCGCGGATGCGCGACAACACCAAGGCGCGGGCCTGGTTGGTCGGGGTCACGGCGCTTCGTTCCCTCTCGTCTTACGGTAAAGCTCATGAAACGTCTTGCCTTGCGGCGCAGGCAGATCGCGCGTTTCGGTCCAGGCACCGGCGAAGGGCAATGAGGTGAAACGGCCGCGGTCCCCTGCGAGTCGCGCGACCAACGGCGCGATCGTGCCTGAAAGCGCGTGATAGAGGCGCGGGCGCTTCGCGGCGAACGCCCACAGCCTGAGCGCCAGGCGCTCCCTCAAAGGCGGATCGCCGCGTTCGAAATCGCGCTCCCGCCATTTGCGCATCATCGAGGGCAGCGGGATCGCCATGGGGCAGACCTCCTCGCAGCGCCCGCAGAAGCTCGAGGCGTTGGGAAGGTCGCGGGCGTGATCGATGCCGTAAAGCGCAGGCGTCAGCACCGCCCCCATCGGACCCGGATAGAGCGAGCCATAGGCATGTCCGCCGATCGCGCCGTAGACCGGGCAGTGATTGAGACAGGCGCCGCAGCGGATGCAGCGGAGCATGGCTCGGAAGTCGCCGCCGAGCATCTCGCTCCGTCCGTTGTCGAGCAGGACGACATGGTACTGGCGCGGGCCGTCAGGGTCGCCGGCTCGGGCTGGGCCGGTGGCAAAGGTGGTGTAGGTGGTGATCTCCTGGCCAGTGCCCGAGCGGGCAAGCAGCCTGAGCACGGTGCAGGCGTCCTCGAGGGTCGGCACGAGCTTCTCGATCGAGGCGATGACGATATGCACCTTTGGCAGGGTTGCGGTGAGGTCTCCGTTCCCCTCATTGGTAACGATCACCGACGATCCGGTCTCGGCGATGAGCAGGTTCGCTCCCGTGATGCCCACTTCGGCGGTAACAAACTTTTCGCGCAGCAAGGCGCGGGCTTCCGCCACGAGGTCAGGCACTGCGCTCAAGGAACGGTCTTGCGGCAACCCGCGATGGGCGCGGACGAAATCCTCGGCGATCTCTTCTTTGTTGAGATGGATCACCGGAGCGATGATGTGGCTCGGGGCCTCGCCTCTGATCTGGATGATGTGCTCGCCGAGATCGGTCTCAGCCGCTTCGATGCCTGCGGCCTCGAGATGGGCGTTGAGCCCGATCTCCTCCGACACCATCGATTTTCCTTTGGTGACGAGGCTGGCGCCGGCGTCCTTGCAGATCTTGAGCACGATGTCGCGCGCGTCAGCCGCGCTCGGCGCGAAATGCACCTGCCCTCCGCTCTCGATCACCTTCCGCTCATAGGCTTCGAGATAGAGATCGAGATGGAGAAGCGTGTGATCCTTGAGTGCGCGCGCCTCATCGCGCAGCTCATCGAACTCCGGCAGCTTCGCCTTGGCGTTCGCGCGCTTGACGATGAAGCCGCGTTTGACGTTGAGAAGCGCCCGCTGCAGCTTGGCGTCGGCAAGCGCTCGCGCGGCGCTTTGTTTGAAGTCTTGCGGGGACGCCCCGTCCAAGTCGACTCACCCAGCCTTCCTGGCTTGCCCGATGGCAGGGCCCTCGATCAAGCCGGCAAGCACCTCGGCAACGTGCCGGCATTCCACCTTCGAGCCGTCGCGTGACAGCCTGCCGGCGATATGCAGGAGGCAGCCGAGATCGCCGGCAAGCAGGCAAGCCGCGCCAGACTTTGCAATGTTGCAGACCTTGGCCTCGTCGATCGCGCTGGAAATCTCCGGATATTTGACCGAGAAGGCGCCACCGAAGCCGCAGCACACTTCGGTCTCCTCCATCTCGGTGAGCGAAAGCCCGTCGACGCTAGCCAGCAACCGCCTGGGCGCGTCGCGCAACTTCAGCTCGCGCAACGATGAGCAGGAATCGTGATAGGTGACGTTTCCTTCGAACCGCGCCGCAACTTTGTCGAGTCCAAGCACCTCGACGAGGAAACTCGTGAGCTCGTAGCTCTTAGCACCGAGCGCGCGGGCTCTTTCCGCGAATTGCGGATCGTCGGCGAGCAGGCTCGGGTAGTGCACCCGCAGCATCGCGGCGCACGACCCCGACGGCGCCACCAAATAGTCGAAGCGCTCGAAGGTCTCGATCACGGTGCGCGCAATCGCCGTGGCATCTTCGCGGTTACCAGAATTGTAGGCAGGCTGTCCGCAGCACGTCTGGCTCTCGGGCACTTCGACAGTGGCGCCGGCGTCCAAGAGAAGCTTGATTGCGGCAAAGCCAACGCTTGGCCTGAACAAATCCACGAGGCAGGTAACGAACAGCCCCACATGAGGCCGCTTCTCGGTTGCTTCCGTCGTCATTTCGCCCTGATGGTTAAGGCCGGGGGCCCGTTTGGCTAGCAGGAGAGGGACGCCCCGATGTACCATCCGCGCTCTGGCGCAAGAAGTCCGAAGTCGGCCAGACCAGAACCAGGAGGGGGTAGTGCCGAGGACCAGGGCGGCCTTAGGCTTGGGCGCCGCCTTGCTCGTTGCCTTGCCCGCCGGGAGCCGGCCTTCCGGCCGAGCCCTTGCGCCTGGTGATGCCCGTCGTCTACGGCACCCATCTGCCTGGGCTTGGCGAGCCCGCTTCGCGGCTTGCCAAGCTTGTCAAGCAACTCTCCGGCGGCGCTATCGAGCTCGACCTGAAAGAGCCCGGCGACGGCACGGAGCCGCAAGAGATCCTCGACAAGGTCTCGCGCGGATCTCGAGAAATTCCGCGCCGGGCAGCCAAACGCCGAGCCGTCATCTGCCTCGTCGGCACCGTGAGCGCGAGGGTGCGCCCGCAGCCGCTTGACCGGCCGCGGGCGGGCTTGATGCGATCTGCCGCGCTATTTGTTCGTCGCTAGATAGGCGATGATGTCGGCCCGGGTCCCGGCGTCAGGAACGCCCTGGAAGGCGAGCGCCATCATCGAATCAGGGATCATGGCTTTGGGGTTGGTGATCCACTTGTCGATATTTTCTTCGGTCCAAACGAAACCTTCTTCGCCGAGCTTCTTCATGCCGGCCGAGTAGGTGG
>DATFVP010000074.1:0-12415 GCA_035260285.1 Methyloceanibacter sp. | reverse complement strand
TTCGGCACGAGCTTGCAGAGGCGGTCGACCTGCCCGTAGGGCATCTGCAGCACGCGGCCGACGTCGCGCAGCACGGCGCGCGCCTTCAGCGACCCGAAGGTGATGATCTGGGCGACGCGGTCGCGGCCGTATTTCTGCTGCACGTAGCGGATGACCTCGTCGCGCCGCGTTTCGCAGAAGTCGATGTCGAAGTCCGGCATCGACACGCGCTCTGGGTTCAAGAAGCGCTCGAACAGCAACCCAAAGCGCATGGGGTCGAGATCGGTAATGGTCAGAGCCCAGGCGACAAGCGAGCCGGCGCCTGAGCCGCGTCCGGGCCCGACCGGAATGCCCTCCTTCTTGGCCCATTGGATGAAGTCGGCAACAATCAGGAAATAGCCCTGATAGTTCATACCGGTGATGACGTTGAGCTCGAAGGCAAGGCGATCGGCGTAGGCGGATGCGTCGTATCCTGGCGCCGTCCCCTCCTCGGCAAGTCTCCTGGCGAGACCTGCCTCCGACTGGCGGCGGAGCTCGGCCGCTTCCGTTTCGCCTTGCGCGACGGACGAGGCCGCGCCGTTCACGAATTGCGGCAGGATGGGCGCATGCTCGCGCGGGCGGAAGGAGCAGCGGCGGGCGACCTCGATGGTGTTCTCGATCGCCTCCGGCAGATCGGCGAACAGCTCGGTCATTTGCCGCGCGCTCTTGAAATAATGCTCGGGGCTCAGGCGGCGCCGCTGGTCCACCACGACATAGCTTCCTTCGGCGATGCAAATCAGCGCGTCATGTGCCTCGAAGTCGTCGGGTGCGGCGAAGTAAGGCTCATTGGTGGCAACGATGGGCAAATGATTGTCGTAAGCGAGATCGAGCAGAAGCGGCTCTGCCGCTCGTTCCTGCGGCAGTCCATGCCGCTGCAGCTCCACATAGAGGCGGTCGCCGAAAATGCTTTTAAGCTGATTGAGGGCTGTTTCGGCAAACCTGAAATCGTTGGTGGCGATGGCGCGGTCGATCACGCCGTCAGGCCCGCCGGTGAGTGCGATGAGGCCAGCCTGGTGGAGGGCAAGATGGGAGAGCGTGACCAGGGCCTCGCCGCTGTCAGCGCCGTACCGGTATGCCTCGGTCGAGAGCTTGATGAGATTGGCGTAGCCGGCCGCGTTCTTGGCGAGGAGTGCCACGCGGCCATGGTTTACATGCCGTCTCAGTTCGCCGTTTTCCGGCTGGGCCTCGGCCTCAGGTGCAAGGCTCAACGACAAAGTGCAGCCGATGATCGGCTGGACGCGCGCTTGGGCCAGGCTCTCGGAGAATTCCAGCGCGCCGAAGAGATTGTTGGTGTCGGTGAGCGCAAGCGCAGGCATGCGCTGCTCTGCGGCGAGCGTCACGAGATGCGGAATGGTCAGAGCCCCTTCGAGCAACGAATAGGCCGAATGCACCCGAAGATGCACGAAGGGATGTTGTTGGTCCGTCATCGATACGTCTCTGTTCGATTCGCCCGTGCGATAAGCCTGGGTGACCTACTGCCGAATGCGCAAATCTGCGCTCTGCTTTTCAACAGGTCGCACAGCTTCGTTCTTATTTTGTTCTAAATGATTATTGAGTGCAAGTTCTGACTAAGCCTGGGAGACCTGCGCCACTGTCACTTGTTCCTCGACCAGGGCGCCGTCCATCAGCCGCAAGACGCGGTCCATGCGGGCGGCAAGGTCCAGATTGTGGGTGGCTACCAGCGCGGCCACGCCCGACTGGCGCACGAGGCTCAGGAGCTGATCGAACACGCGCTCGGCCGTGTGCGGATCGAGATTGCCGGTCGGCTCGTCGGCGAGGAGAAGCCTCGGTCCGTTGGCGACGCCGCGAGCGATGGCCACGCGCTGCTGCTCGCCGCCGGACAGCTGCGCCGGACGATGATCGGCCCGCTCGCCAAGCCCAAGCGCCTGCAGCAACTGCTTGGCTCGCTCCTCAGCCTCGTGTCGCGACAGACCGAGAATGAGTTGTGGCAGCACCACGTTCTCAAGCGCCGAGAACTCCGGCAGAAGGTGATGGAACTGATAGACGAAACCGATCTCGGAGCGGCGCATGCGCGTGCGCTCGGCGTCGCCGAGTTTGACGCAGTCGATGCCGTCGATCACCACGGCCCCGCCGTCAGGCCTTTCGAGGAGGCCCGCGATATGGAGCAAGGTGGACTTGCCGGCGCCAGAGGGCCCGAGCAGCGCCACCGCCTCGCCAGGATAAAGAGACGCGGTCGCGCCCTTCAGCACCTCGATGACACGGGAGCCTTGCGCGTAAGCGCGCTCCAGCCGGTCAAGATGCAGCGCCGGCGCCTGGTCTGATTTCCCCACGACCCCGCCCCTACTCGTAGCGCAAGGCTTCGACGGGATCGAGGCGAGAGGCCCTCCAGGAGGGATAGAGCGTGGCGAGGACCGACAACACGAGCGCCATGATCACCACCGAGGCGGTCTCGCCAGTGTCCATCTCGGCCGGCAACTGCGACAGGTAGTAGAGCTCGGGCGAGAACAGCTCGGTGTCGGTGATCCAGCCGATGAATTCGCGGATTCGCTCGATGTTGAGGCAGACGAGAACGCCGAGCGCGAGGCCGGCGAGCGTACCGACGATGCCGATGCTGGCGCCGGTGATAAAGAAGATGCGCATCACTGCGGCACGGGTCGCCCCCATGGTTCGCAGGATGGCAATGTCGTGACCCTTGTCCTTCACCAGCATGATCAGGCCCGAGATGATATTGAGCGCGGCCACGAGCACGATCAGCGTGAGAATCAGGAACATGACGTTGCGTTCGACCTGAAGCGCGGTGAAGAAGGTCGCGTTCCGCTGCCGCCAGTCGCTGATATAGATCGAGGAGCCGCCGGCCTCGATAATCTTCGGCCCGAGCGCGCTCACCTCGTCGGGGGAATCGAGCACGACCTCAAGCACGGTGATGCCGTCTGGCTTGGAGAAATAGCGCTGCGCCTCGGCAAGCGGCATGAACATGATACTCGAATCGTATTCCGACATGCCGATCTCGAAGATGGCGACGATCGGATAGCGCTTTACCCGCGGCGCCGTGCCGAGCGCGGTCGAGGCGCCGCGCGGGGTGAGCAGCGTCACCTCGTCGCCGAGCTTGACGTTGAGGTCGTTGGCGAGCCGCGTGCCCACCGCCACGCCCTCCTTGCCGTCAAATCCATCGAGGGTGCCGAAGCGGATATTGCTGGAGACGGCCTTCAGCTGCTTCAAATCGGCCTCGCGCAAGCCGCGCACTAGCGCGCCTGTGGACGATGACGGTGTCGATACCATCACCTGCCCTTCAATCAGCGGCAGGGCGTATTTGACCCCGTGCACGCCGCGCACATTGGCGGCAATGTTGTCGTAATTGCCGAAATTGGGATCGAGGCTGTGCACCACGACATGGCCATTCAACCCCAGCATCTTGTTGAACAGCTCCTGGCGGAAGCCGTTCATCACCGCCATGACGATGATCAGCGTAGCCACGCCGAGCATGATGCCGACGAAGGAGAAGCCTGCAATCACCGAAATGAAGCCTTCCTTGCGTCGGGCGCGCAAATAGCGGAGCGCCACCATCCATTCGAAGGGCGAGAAGGCCTTTGTGCCGTTGGGGCGCGTACCGTTGCCGCTCATGCCGCTTCCCTGCCTGGCTCGGCGGTGGCCGCGAGACGACGCAAGGCCGCATCGTAGCTGAGCATGTGCCGCTCGCCGGTCGCCCGCTCCTTCAATTCGACCTCACCGGCCTTGACGCCCTTGGGTCCGACGATGAGCTGCCAGGGCAAGCCAACGAGATCCATCGCCGCGAATTTGGCGCCAGGCCGCTCGTCGCGGTCGTCGTAGAGCACGCTCAAGCCCGCCGCCTCGAGCTTACCGTAGAGATCCTCGCAGACCCCGTCGGTTTCGGCATCGCCGCTCTTGACGTTGATCAGGCCGACATCGAACGGCGCGACGCTCGCCGGCCAGATGATGCCGGCATCGTCATGCGACGCTTCGATGATGGCGCCGACCAGCCGCGATACGCCGATGCCATAGGAGCCCATCTGCACCGTGACCAAGCCCCCATCGGGGCCCTGAACCTTGCATTCCATGGGTTCGGAGTACTTGGTGCCGAAGAAGAAAATATGGCCGACCTCGATGCCCCGGGCGGTGACGCGGTCGGTTTCAGGCACCTCCTTGGCAAAACGGGCGGCATCGTGTTTCTCGCTGGTGGCCGCGTATTTGCCTGTCCAGGACTGGATGATCGGAGTGAGGTCGCTGTCGTAGTCGAGGCCGGCCCCAGGTGGATCGAGCTCGACGAGATCGCGGTGGCAATAGACTTCGCTCTCACCGGTGTCGGCGAGGATGATGAATTCGTGGCTCATGTCGCCGCCGATCAGGCCTGATTCTGCAGCCATGGGAATCGATTTCAGCCCCATGCGGTTGAAGGTGCGCAAGTATGAGACGAACATCTTGTTGTAGGAGATGCGCGCATCTTCGAGGGTGAGATCGAACGAGTAGGAATCCTTCATCAAAAACTCGCGCCCGCGCATCACGCCGAAGCGCGGCCTGATCTCGTCGCGGAATTTCCACTGGATATGATAGAGGATACGCGGAAGCTCCTTGTAGGACTTCACGCCGTCGCGGAAGATCTGGGTGATCAGCTCCTCGTTGGTGGGGCCATAAAGCATCTCGCGCTCGTGGCGGTCGCTGATGCGCAGCATCTCTTTGCCGTAGACCTCATAGCGGCCGCTTTCGCGCCAGATCTCGGCAGGCTGGATGGTTGGCATGAGCAATTCGAGCGCGCCGGCGCGATCCTGCTCCTCGCGCACGATTCGCTCAATCTTGCTCAACACCCGGTAGCCGAAGGGCAGCCAGGAATAGATGCCGGCGCTCGATTGGCGAACGAGGCCAGCGCGCAGCATCAATCTATGGGAGACAATCTCGGCTTCCTTCGGGTCGTCACGCAACAGGGGCAGGAAATAGCGGCTGAGGCGCATGAGGAGCCGTGCTCGTGGCTTATAGAAGCGGGCGAAACCGTTTGGCGGCTATAGCTTACTTTGGCGCGGGTTAGCAATCGCGGGAGGAACGGCCTACTCCCTCCACCAGAGCGTGCGAATCGCATTGGCCGCTCACCGATTGGGTCGTGCAACAGGACGTGGCGATAACGCCACGAATTTCTCGATCTGACTAATTTTGAGGCGATCTGCCTACGCCAAACGGGGGTGAAGGCATGAATTTATGTCGTTCAGTCACAATCATGGTGACAATTTGGCGCGGCCTTGCTAGTGTCCCTGCCACAACGTGATGAGGGTTCGGGACCGGTAGCGATCTCGGAGTCACGCGTTGAGATTGGACCAGGTCCAAGTCTTGGGAGGAAGTAGCTCCAGGCGCGCTGATAAGCAGTAAAGCAGGCGCAGCCGCTCATCCAGCCAGCAACACTCGACAGTCAAGACTGACGGCGAGCCTCGTCCAGGCCGGTGAGATAAGGAGTATTGACACGACAAAGAAAGCAAGGTCGTTTGACCTTGCTTTTTTTGTTGTGCGGATGCCTCTCGGGCCAGCGGTCAGCGCACCGTTTCATAGCGCGGCAGGAACGGAATCTGGTCGAGCGTAATCACGCGATGGACGATGATCACATAGATCGCCGCGAACAGGATGCTCGCGACCACCGTGGTGGCCAGCATCTTCGGCAGCAGTCTCGGCCGGTGCGGCGCGCTTTCCGGCGTGCCCGGAGAGACCTCGCCCTCCTCGGCCTGGGTGCGCACGCCGAGCGGCAGCATGGCGAACAGCACGACCCACCAGATCACGACATAGATGGCGATGGCAAAGCTCAGCGTCATGGCTTACGCCTGCTCGAGCTCTACCAGCGTGCCGCAGAAGTCCTTGGGATGGAGGAAGAGCACCGGCTTGCCATGGGCGCCGATCTTGGGATCGCCTTGGCCGAGCACGCGGGCTCCTTGGGCGATGAGCCGGTCGCGCGCTTCGACGATGTCGGGCACCTCGTAGCAGAGATGGTGGATGCCGCCGTTGGGGTTACGCGCCAGGAAGGCAGCGATCGGGGACTTGTCGCCGAGCACGCCGAGCAGCTCGACCTTGGTGTTGGGAAGCTCGATGAACACGGTGGTGACGCCATGCTCGGGCTGATCGACCGCCGCCGAAACTTTAACTCCCAAGGTGTCGCGATACACCTTGGCCGCCGCCGCAAGATCGGGAACGGCAATGGCAACGTGGTTCAAACGCCCGATCATCGGACAACTCTCCTCAGCTTTCACTTCATTGGTGAGCGCTATATCACCGTCAACAACACAGAGCATACCGGCTTCTTGCCCCAGGCCTGATTGACGGCGGCGCGCACGCCGCGGCGGACAGCTTCGCAGACGAGCGCCTGGTCTTTGCGCCGCGGCCGCGGGATGCTCTCGATGGTGCCGATGGCGGCCTCGCGCGCAATGGTCTCGAGGGAGGTGCCCTGCCCGTCCGTGGCGGGAATGCCGGAAAGAGCTACTTCTGGATCGGCGAGCAGCATCCCCTTGTCCGACAGTACCAGGGAGATCGACACGGAGCCGGCAAAACTCAGCTTGCGCCGCTCTCGCACCTGGCCGTCATCGGCGCGGGTGATGATGGCGCCGTCGCGATAGAGGCGCCCGACTGGCACGTCGTCGATGATCGCGACGGGGGGAGGTGCCAGGCGCACCATCGCCCCGTTTCGCGCGCGGATCACTTCGGCCACGCCGAGCCTCTCGGCAAGCCTGGCATGAGCCTCAAGGTGCTTGCCCTCGCCATGCATCGGGATGGCGATCTGCGGGCGCACCCAGCGATAGAGTTGCTCGAGCTCGCCGCGCCGCGGATGCCCTGACACATGCACTGGAGCGTCTCCGTCGGTGATCACCTCGATGCCGAGATCGGCGAGGCTGTTCTGCACGCGCCCGACTGCCTTCTCGTTGCCGGGGATGGTGCGCGAGGAGAAAATCACCCGGTCGCAGGCGTCGAGGCTAACATTGGGGTGCTCATCCAAAGCGATCCTGGCCATGGCGGCGCGCGCCTCGCCCTGGCTGCCGGTGCACAACGCGACGACCTTCCGCGCCGGGACGCTCTCGAATTCGCTCTCCTCGTGAAAGGCAAGATCAGGGTCGAGATAGCCGGTCTCTTGCGCCGCTTCGATCACGCGGTACATGGCACGGCCGACCACCACGAGTCTGCGGCCGGCGGCGCGCGCGGCATCGGCCACGGAGCGGATGCGGGCCACATTCGAGGCGAAGATGGTCACCGCCACGCGCCGCGGCGCCTCGGCGATCAAGCGCTCAAGCGTGACGGCGACATCAGCCTCGGAGGGCGACATGCCATCACGGATGGCGTTGGTCGAGTCGCAGATGAGCGCGGTGACGCCCTCCTCTCCCAGTGCCTTGAGGCGCGCGATGTCGGTCGGTGCGCTGGTCAGCGGGTGCTCGTCGAGCTTCCAGTCGGCGGTATGGAAGGCCGTGCCGAGATCGGTCTTGATGATCACTGCCGATGGCTCGGGGATCGAATGGGACATATTGACGAGCTCGATATCGAAGGGCCCGATTGTGAAGCGGTGTCCAAGTGGAACGACATGAAGCGGAAAGTCTGGAAGAAGCCCGGCCTCGCCGAGTTTCGACTTCAGCATCGCGGCGGTGAAGGGCGTCGCATAGACGGGAACGCCGCCAAGCCTTGGCCAAAGATCGGCCACGGCGCCGAGATGATCCTCATGCGCATGGGTCAGGAGCAGGGCCGTGAGGTTCGGGCGCTCGGCCTCCAGGAAACCGATATCAGGAAGGATTACTTCGACGCCAGGCTCGGCCTCGCCGCCGAAGGTGATGCCTAGATCGACGATGAGCCACTCGCGGTCGTCGGCCGGACCATAGCCGTAGAGGTAGAGGTTCATGCCAATCTCCCCCACGCCGCCAAGGGGAACGAACACGAACTCTGGCCTTTGTCGGTCGGGACGTCGGGACATGCTCTAGATTGAGGCTAGGGGATTGATCACGAGATGGCGAAAAACACGTCGCCTGCAGCAATGCGGCGCTCGGCACCATCGCTCATCAGAAGCCTGAGCGCACCTCCTGAATCGAGGCCGGCGTAGGTTCCTTCCGCATCTTCACCGGGGAGACGCACGCGCAAAGGACGGCCCGTTGGCCCTGCGCGGTCGAGCCAGGCGCGCCGCACCGTTTGGAACGCGACCCCCTCGGCCCAGCGAGAGAGCCAGGCATCGGTAACGGCGGCGAGGGTCTCGAAGGCCGCGGCCGGGGTCGCCGAACCGCCATGCGCGGCAAGGCTCGTCGCTGGCTGCTCAAGCTCTGGCGGATAGTTTGCGAGGTTGATGCCGGTGCCGATCACCACCTTGCAGCGGTTCGGAGCAGCCTCGCTTGCGCCTTCGATCAGCATGCCTGCGACCTTTTCCCCCTTGAGCAGCACGTCATTCGGCCATTTGAGCAGAAGCTCAGAGCGGGACTTGTCAGGCAGAAGCTTTGCCGCGGTGTCATAGGTCACGACACCAGCAAGGAGCGCGAGCTGCCCCGCCGTCCTTAGCGAGCAACCTAGCCCGACGAGCAGGCTCGCAAACAAATTGCCGTGCTGGGATTGCCATTGCCGCCCGTAGCGGCCACGTCCGGCCGATTGCCGGAGAGACCAGATCCATAGAGGGCCAGGCTCTCCCCCCTCAGCCCGGCGGCGCGCTTCGGCGTTGGTGGAGTCCACGGTCTCCAGCCGCAAGAGGCGGTAGCCGGAGGGAACTTTCGGCAATGATGAGGCGAAAGGCGGCATCAGAAGAGGGATTTGGCGGCGGCCTCGGCAACGTTCACCAGAGGTGCCGGATAGACGAAATAGAACAGAATGAAAAGGCCACTCGCACCCAGCACGGCGGCGAGCATCCCCGGCATGGGCTCGAACCGTTCGGCGGGAGCGTCGAAATACATGATCTTGACGACGCGGAGATAATAATAGGCGCCGACCACGCTCAACAGCACTCCGATGACCGCGAGCGCATAGAGGCCGGCGTTGACGGCGGCGAGGAAGACATAGAACTTGGCGAAGAATCCGGCGAGCGGCGGGATGCCGGCTAGCGAAAAGAGTAGCATGGCGAGCAGGAAGGCCATCATCGGGCTCGTGTTCGATAGTCCGGCAAGCTGGTCGATGTCCTCCACCATGCGCCCGTTGCGGCGCATGGCGAGGATGCAGGCGAAGGTGCCGAGCGTCATGGCGAGGTAGATGGCGAGATAGACGATCACGCCCTGCACCCCCTCCGCTGTACCGGCAGCGAGACCGACGAGCGCATAGCCCATGTGGCCGATCGAGCTATAGGCCATGAGGCGCTTGATGTTGCGTTGGCCGATGGCCGCGAAGGAGCCGAGCGCCATGGAGGCGATGGCGAGGAAGGTGACGATCTGCTGCCACTCATGGGTCACCGAAGGGAAGGCTGCGAACAGCGTGCGCACGGTCAGCGCCATGGCGGCGAGCTTTGGCGCCGCGGCGAAGAAGGCGGTGACCGGCGTCGGCGCGCCTTCATAGACGTCGGGCGTCCACATATGAAATGGGACCGCCGAGATCTTGAAGGCGAAGCCTGTCATCAGGAAGACCAGGCCGAAGATGAGTCCGAGATTGGTGCCTGAGGGCTGCACCGCTGCGGCAATGTCGGTGAACAGGGTCGAGCCGGTGAAGCCGTAGATCAGCGAGGCGCCATAGAGCAGCATGCCTGAGGACAGCGCGCCAAGGACGAAATATTTGAGGCCGGCTTCGCTCGATCTGGCCGAGCGGCGGTCGAAGGCGGCAACGACGTAAAGTGACAGGCTCTGCAACTCAAGCCCGACATAGAGAGCGATGAGATCGTTGGCCGAAATCATCATCAGCATGCCGGTGGTGGCAAGCAGCACGAGCACCGGGAACTCGAATTTAAGGCGCCCTTCCCCCCGCCAATAGTCGAGCGACATGATCAGCGTGACGGCGGACCCGGTGAGCGTCAGCAGCTTCAAGGCGCGGGCGAAGGGGTCGACGATGAAGCTATCGCCGAACAGGGTGGTCGTGCCGCTCTCCCGCAACACGAAAAATCCGGCGAGCGCGAGGAAGAGCACCGCGACCCACAGGATGAGTTTGGCCCGATCCTTGCGGGTCGAAACGCCCACAAGCAGCAACACCATGGCACCGGTCGCCAAGGCCAGCTCGGGCAGCGCAACCGACAAATGCAAGGCTGGTGACACTGTTCTTCCCTATGGCAGCAGCGCGACGCGCGCCTGCTCTGCCGCAGCAAGTGCGGTGTGATAGTTCTTGATCAGAGCTTCCACCGAGACCGCGCTCGCATCGAGGATCGGTCCCGGATAGAAGCCGAAAAAAATGGTGAGCACGACGAGCGGGCTCATCACCGCCACCTCGCGCCAAGAGAGATCGGTGATGTATTTGAGCGCGGGCTTTTCCAGCTTGCCGAAGATGATGCGTCCATAGAGCCACAGCGCATAGGCCGCCGAGAGGATGATGCCGGTGGTGGCGAGGAACGCTACCCAGGTATTGATGCGGAAGGCGCCAAGCAGGCTCAGGAACTCGCCGACGAAGCCGCTCGTGCCGGGAAGCCCGACATTGGCGAGGGTGAACACCATGAAGCAGAAGGCATAAAGCGGCATGCGGTCGACCAGCCCGCCATAGGCCAAGATTTCACGAGTGTGCATGCGGTCGTAGATCACGCCGACCGAGAGGAACAGCGCGCCTGAGACGATGCCGTGCGACAGCATCTGGAAGATGCCGCCTTGCAGGCCCTGTATTGTCAAGGTGAACACGCCGATAGTCACGAAGCCCATATGGGCGACCGAGGAATAGGCGATGAGCTTCTTCACGTCCTCCTGGGCGAGAGCCACGAGAGAGGTGTAGATGATGGCGATCACCGACAGCGCGAAGATCAGCGGCGCGAACTCGGCTGACGCGAGCGGGAACATCGGGATCGAGAAGCGCAAGAAGCCGTAGCCGCCCATCTTCAGGAGAATGCCCGCAAGGATCACTGAGCCCGCGGTCGGCGCTTCCACATGGGCGTCAGGCAGCCAGGTATGCACCGGCCACATCGGCAACTTGACGGCGAACGAGGCGAGGAAGGCGAACCACAGCCAAGTCTGCATCGAGGCGGGGAAGCCATGAGTGAGCAGCGTCGGGATCTCGGTGGTGCCCGCCTCCCAATAGATCGCCATGATGGCGAGCAGCATCAGGAGCGAGCCCGCGAGCGTGTAGAGGAAGAACTTGAAGCTCGCATAGACCCGGCGCGGACCGCCCCAGATGCCGATGATGAGGAACATCGGGATCAGGCCGCCCTCGAAGAACAGGTAGAACAGCACGAGGTCGAGGCTCGTGAACACGCCGAGCATCAGCGTCTCGAGCACGAGGAAGGCGATCATGTATTCTTTCACTCGCGCGGTGATCGACTGCCAGCTCGCCAGAATGCAGAGCGGCATCAACAGCGTGGTGAGCAGCACGAAGGGCAAGGATATGCCGTCGACACCCATATGGAACTTGATGACGCCAAGCCAGGCGCGCTGCTCGACGAACTGGAACTGCGCCGTGGTAGGGTCGAAGTCGCGCCACAGCACTAGCGACAGCGCAAAGGTAACGAGCGTGGTCCACAGCGCGATGAAGCGGGCGTTGCGGTCCGCCGCCTCGTCGCCACCACGCAACGCCGCGATCAGCAGCGCTCCGAGCAGCGGCAGAAAGGTGACGGTGGAGAGTATCGGCCAGGAGAAGCTCATCGTGGCAGCCCTCCCCCGGCAAAAATGAAATAGGTGATGATCAGCGCCACCCCGATCAGCATCACGAAGGCGTAGTGATAGATGTAGCCGCTTTGCAACTTGACCACGCGGTTGGTGATGTCGATCACGCGTGCAGCAACGCCGTCAGGGCCGATGCCGTCGATGACGGTGCCGTCACCGGTCTTCCACAGGAAGCGCCCGATCCGCTTCGCAGGGCGCACAAAGAGAAAGTCGTAAAGATCGTCGAAGTACCAGGCATGCAGCAGGAACTGGTATGCCCCGCGGAAACGCTTGGCGAGGCCGAAGGGCACCAGCGGGTTGGTGATATAGAAATACCAGGCGACGGCGAAGCCAGCCGCCATTGCGAGTGTCGGGGCGAGCATCACCAGAGTCGGCATCTCGTGATGAGCTTCGCCATGGGTCACGAGCGAGCCGCGCCAAAAAGAGAGGTCGTCTCCCCCTATAAAGAAGCGCATGAAAACGGCGCCGGCAAGCAGCGAGCCCAGTGCCAGCAGGATCAACGGCAGGCCCATGGTCCAGGGCGGCTCGTGGGCGTGCTCCAGCACCTCGGGCTTCTCGCGCGGCTTGCCCTCGAAGGTGAGGAACATCAGCCTCCAGGAATAGAACGAGGTGAGCAGCGCCGCGACCGCGGTCAGCACGAAGCCATACAAGCCGATGGGCGTGCCAGCAGCATAGGCCGCCTCGATGATGGCGTCCTTGGAGGCAAAGCCCGAGGT
>DATFVP010000073.1:0-12643 GCA_035260285.1 Methyloceanibacter sp. | reverse complement strand
GGCGAGCGGGCCGATCTCGAACGCAATCGGATCGATGACGGGGTAGGGGATAGCGAAAAGCGGCATGTGGCCCCAAGGAGTCCGCGGACGGCTGTGGACCCTTCACCGCCAGCCCCTAACCTGTCAAGGCGGCGTGGCGCCCGGGGTCTGGCGCTTGATCGGGAAGGCGCAGAACCCCATAGTTAGCGATCAGGCCGTCTTCAAGGGTGCATGCATGACGCAAACAACCGGCAGGTTCTTCGACGAGCTCGGCAAGCTCATCACCGACGCGGCAGGCGCGGCGCAGGGCGTGCGCAAGGAGATCGAAAGCGTGGTGCGTGCCCAGGCGGAAAACATCCTGCGCGAGTTCGACGTCGTTCAGCGCGAAGAATTCGAAGCGGTGAAAGCCATGGCGCAAAAGGCGCGGGAGGAGAATGAGCAGCTGAAGCAGCGCATCGCTCTGCTCGAAGAGGTGTTCGACGAGTTGTCAGACGAAGTCGCAGAGCCGCCAACCCCCCGCCCGGTCCGCCGGCAATGCAAGATCAGACGTAACTATTGACCGTTCCGGTTGATCCGCGCGCCCGCCTGCTAAGCGAATCGGACTCCGCAAGCGCTTGTCGTCTTGGCGTCATCCACAACTATCTGTGCAACGTCCACAGCATTTTGAGTCGGCGAGTCAGGGCCCGGTTGGTGGGCGCACAAACTCCGATATATAACTGATTCACAATCTGATTCGCGGCGGCGTGACGCGTGCGCGGGAACTCTGGAGAGGCCACAGAGAAACACGCATGGCAACGACACAGGCTAGCTACGACCACTTCACCAACCCGGTGGACTTGGTCGAGCATATCGCTACCATCCACGACTGGACGTTCGAGCGAAGCGCTCCCGACGAGCTGACGCTGTCGGTCTCGGGCTCCTGGTGCGACTATCACCTATCGCTCACCTGGCGGGACGATCTCGAGGCGCTGCACCTTGCTTGCGCCTTCGACTGCAAGGTGACGAAGCCCAGGCTGAACGAGATCTACCGTCTGATCGCGCTGATCAACGAGCAGCTCTGGCTCGGGCATTTCGATTTGTGGAAGGAGGACGGCATGCTGCTTTATCGCCACGGCTTGCTGCTTGCCGGCGCCAAGACCCATGTCGGCCAATGCGAGGCGCTCTTGCGCGGCGCACTCGAAGCCTGCGAGCGCTACTACCAATCCTTCCAATTCGTGGTTTGGGCCGGGAAGTCGTCTGAGGACGCGCTCGCGGCTACCATGCTCGAGACCGAAGGGCAGGCGTGACCGTCACCCTCGGCGGCCCGCTCCTCCTGGTTGGGGCGGGGAAGATGGGCGGAGCGCTGCTCGCGGGCTGGCTCCGCCAGGGTCTCGATCCGACCCTCGTCTATGTGCAGGACCCGACGCCGGCGCCTGAAGTCGCTGCTTTGATGGCAAGCCACGGCATCCGCGTGCGCCATCAGGCGAAGTTGCCGGCGCCTCCGTCAGTGATGGTGATCGCCGTGAAACCGCAGATCATCGACGAGGTGCTGCATGGGCTTGGCTCGTCGGTAGGGCCGTCGACGGTTATGCTGTCGATCGCCGCCGGGCGCACCCTGGCCAATCTCGCATCGCGTCTGCCACCCGGCAGTGCACTCGTGCGGGCGATGCCCAATACACCTGCGGCGATCGGGCAGGGCATGACGGTCGCTTGCGCGAGCAGTGAGGTCACCCGCGATCAGGCACTCCTCTGCAACATGCTGCTTGAAGCGGTCGGCGAAGTGATCTGGATCAACGATGAGGCTCTGCTCGATGCCGTCACGGCGGTCTCCGGCAGCGGGCCTGCTTATGTCTTCCTGCTCGCCGAATGTTTGGCGGAGGCAGGCATCGATGCGGGACTCGACCCGGAGCTTGCCGCCCGGCTGGCGCGAGCGACGATTGCGGGTGCCGGCGAGCTGTTGCGCCGCTCAGATTTTTCGCCGGCTGAGCTCAGACAGAATGTCACTTCCCCGAAGGGCGTGACCGCGGTAGCGCTCGAAGTGCTCATGGGCAAAGATGGCTTGAGCGATCTCCTTAAACGCGCAGTGGCGGCAGCCGCAAAGCGCTCGCGCGAGCTGTCCTCATAACAGAAATCAGAAATCAGCAATCGGAAATCAGAGAATCTCGCATCTGAGGCGCGGGACGAGCTTCCGGTTTCTGACTTCTGATTTCTGGTTTCTGATCCTATGATCAGCGCAAAGGAGTACGCGCCATGTTCGAGGAGTACAACAAACGCAACAAAGCCATCGTGGCCGCGCTTGATCTTGCGGCCGAGGGCGGCTGGAAAACCGTGACCTTCCCGGCGATTGCTGATGTCAGCGGCGTGGGCCTCGCCGATCTTCGCCGCGAGTTCACCTGCAAGACGGACATCCTCAGAGCCTTCCAGGCCGAGGTCGACGCAGAGGTGCTGGCCAAGTCCAAACCAGCGACGCCGGAGCAAAGTCCGCGGGATCGCGTGTTCGACATGATCATGACCCGCTTCGAGGCGATGACGCCGTACAAGCCCGCGCTTCGTCGCATCTCAGCAGCCCTTTGCTGCCACCCGGCCGAAGCGGCGCAGCTCATCCCGTCATCACTCGCCGCGCAATATTGGATGCTGGCCGGATCCGGCGCCAAGCTCAATGGCCCCGGTGCCGGACTCCGCGTCGCCGGGCTCGCTTCGATCTACTGCAAGGTATTCGGAGTTTGGCTCGACGATGATACGGCAGGGCTCGATCGCACCATGGCGGCGCTCGACCGCAGGCTCACGAAAGGCGAGGAATGGCTCGCAAGGGCCGAGGCGGCGTGCGAAAGCTTCTGCCGCTTCGCTTGCGGATTCATGCCGCGCGGCTGGAAGCGCCGCGAAAAAGGCGATTCTGCAGAGCCAGCGGCAGGCGGCGCCTCGGCCAACCCGGCAGGCGCGTAAGCTCGTCAGTCGGGGAACGAATCGTCATCGTCGGGACCGGAGAGATCCTCGGGTCCCTCGCCTGGCAGCTCGGCGTCGACCGGGTCATCCGCCAGGGGCGTGTCCGGGCCGTCGGGCGCATCGAGCGTCTGGCCTTGAATCTCGACAGGTGACGGATTCAAGTTCCTCTGGCGCCCGACGATGACCCTGCCGGGAAAGATTTCCGCCTCGATTGCCGAACCAGGAGCCTCCTCCTGCTGGATCTCATCCTCAAGGGTTTGCTGGGCGTGGGAGCCGTCTCCCATCAGGGAGCCAGCCATCAACGCCGCCAATCCGATAGTCCTGATACGCATACGGTTCCTCACCAAATTGCGGTTTCGGTCACTCGCCTAGTTGGTGTCTGGATCGAGCGTTTCTTCGCCTTCCACCGAGTAGGGAGCCTCTGAGGCCGCATCGGGTGTCTCGTTCACCCGCGGCGCCCCGGCGCCTGGAGAGCCCTCCGAATCGAGCCCGCTCGTCAAGGGATTGGTGAGCAGCCCCGGCATGATGAGGGTCGGCGCTAGGCCGCCTCCAGTTCCAGCGGATGCGTCAGACGATTGTGCGTGAGCGCCGCTTGCGAAGCCGCAGCCGACCAGCGCCAGGGCGGCAACGAGTGTTTTTTGACATGTCCCTCCTCCCCAATGACTTCCCACAAAGTACACGGGCAGACCTCAAACGGGAACCTTGAGAACGGCCCTCAGTCCGCCGAGCCGGGACTCGCTCAAGGCGATGTCGCCGCCGTGAATACGGGCGATATCGCGGGCGATGGCGAGGCCAAGACCCGTCGATTTGGCATCCTGGTTGCGCGCGTCATCAAGCCGGTAGAAGGGGCGGAACACCTGATCGCGCTCATTCTCCGGGATGCCTGGCCCGTCGTCCTCGACCTCGACCACGAGCGAGCCATCCTCCCGTCCAGCGCTGACCGCGACGTGGTCGGCGAAGCGCACCGCATTGTTGACGAGATTGGCAACGGCGCGCTTGAAGGCGTGGCGTCTGAGCGGCACGACCAGAGGCGCATCGCCAACGTCGATGCGAATGTCAGACTGACCATGAGCCTGGTTGCGCACCTCGGTCAGGATCTCGTTGATGTCGGTGCGCACGATCTCCTCGCCTGAGGCACCCTTGGCAAAGGCCACGTAATCTTCCAGCATGGTCTGCATCTCGTCGACGTCGGCGCGCATGGCGTCGAGCTCAGGCGACTCCTCGAACATAGCGAGCTGCAGCTTGAAGCGGGTGAGCACGGTGCGGAGATCGTGGCTAACGCCGGCGAGCATAGTGGTGCGCTGCTCGACATGGCGCTCGATGCGGTCGCGCATCTCGATGAAGGCCTGGGCCGCCTGCCGCACCTCGCGGGCGCCGCGCGGCCGGAAATCTGGGGGCGTCGGCCGCCCCTTGCCCAGGCTCTCGGCAGCCTCGGCCAGTCGCAGGATCGGCTTGATCTGGTTGCGCAGGAACAGGATGGCCACGGTGAGCAGCACAAGAGACGTTCCGAGCATCCACAACAGAAAGATCTGCGAGTTGGAGGCATAGGTCTGGCTGCGCCGCGCCAGCACGTGCATCACCGCATTGTCGAGCTTGATGCGAATGTCGACGAGGTTCGACGTGCCCACGGTGTCGATCCAGAACGGCTTGCCGATTTGCCGCGTTATCTCGTCGGATAGGGTTCGGTCGAGCAAGTCGAAGAAGGGCCGCGAGCGCGTCTCCGGCAGCTCGTCATTGGGAACGATCTTCACTCTGAGCCCGAGGTCGTCGTTAGCGAGCTTGATCAGCGTCTGGGAGTCTTTGTCCTGGGGATAGGCCTTATAGATGTCGATGAGCATGGCGATGTTCGCCACCGTGGCGGTGGACAGCCGCCGCGTCACGGTCTCCCAGTGACGCTCGAGGAACACGAAAGTGAGCACCGACTGGAGCAGCACCATGGGCGCGATGATGATGATCAGGGCGCGGGCGTAGAGTCCTTTCGGCATGCGCTCGCGGGCCCATGCCGCGAGCTGGCCGTAAAGCTTGCGCCACCGACCGAGAAGAGACTTGGGGTCCGGGATAGTGAGCCTCATTCCGGATACAGAATGTAGCCTTTGCCACGTACGGTCTGCAGGTAAACCGGGTTGGCGGGATCCTTCTCGATCTTGCGCCGGAGCCGGTTGATTTGTACGTCGATGGCGCGCTCTCCGCCGTTCTCGCCCTCATCCCTGGCGAGCTCGTGGCGCGATACGGGCATACCCGGCCGCTGAGCGAAATAGCGCAACAGCTCGCGCTCGCGCTCGGTCAGGCGGACGGTTTCGCCGCCGCATTTCAGCTCGCCGCGGCCGATGTGAAACACGAAATTGCCCATGCGCACCTCGCCGGTCGCGGGCGCACTGCCGCCACGGCGAAGCACATTGCTCACGCGCAAGAGCAGCTCGCGGGGCTCGAACGGCTTGATCAGATAGTCGTCGACGCCGGCCTCGAGACCCTCGATGCGCTGCCCGGGCTCGGCGCGCGCTGTCAGCATCAGGATCGGCACCTGGGACTCGCGCCTCAGCGAGCGCGCGAAATCGAGGCCGGATTCGTGCGGCATCATCACGTCGAGAATGAGCAGATCGAAGGAAAGGCTGCGCATGGTCGCCCGCGCCGTTGCCGCGTCGATGGCGGTGGTGACGCGGAACCCATGTTCCTGGAGGTAGCGGGCGAGCAGGTCTCGAATGCGGCTGTCGTCGTCGATAACGAGAATATGCGGACAGTTGTCGTCGGGCGCCTTGCTGCGATGCAGTTTGATCGTAGCTGGCATCGTCATGAAACCTCCGCGTTCCCGTCGCTGTCAGGGGCCGTCGATGAGGACATGATGGAGGAGACTTTGGGCCGTTCTTCGGCATTGATCATCGCTCGCAGGAAGCGACGGACGACGATGTCGGCGCCAGGGCCGGCGGCCTTCAGCGCTTCCGCAAGGCGGATGAGCTGCGGTGCGGCGAGTCGCTTGAGCAAAGCGCGGCCGGAAGCGGTCGGATAGAGCAGGCGCTCGCGCCGATCGGCGCTTCCAGCCCGCTGCACGATATAGCCCTTGTCGATGAGCTGTTTCAGCACGCGGCCAAGGCTCTGCTTGGTGATCTTCAAGACGTCGAGCAGATCGGCGACCCGCAAGCCCGAATGTCGGGTGACGAAGTGCAATACGCGATGATGGGCGCGGCCGAAGCCGAAGTCCCTCAAAATCGCGTCGGGGTCGCGGGTGAAGTCGCGATAGGCGAAGAACAGCAATTCGGCGTAGGCCAGCAACTCAGCGTCGGAGCGGCGCAGGGTCTTGCTCTGGGCAGCCGCGCCTGCGCGCCGCTTGGCGTCCAAAGGTTCCGACAGCGGGTCATTTATGTCAGTCATGTTGACTTAATTTTAGGCCTGCGTTAGAGCTTATTTATGTCAGTCATGTTGACTTAATTCCGGCATTGATACTCCCCGGCGACGCCTTGCGCAATTCTTGTGCAGGGCACCTCCGGGGCATAATAAGGCCGTCATCGGGCCAGCCTTGGCCCGGAAGGCTTTGGTCCGGGAGGGAGTAGTTTTCGATGGCGGCGGCCACTCAGCCCTACGATCAGCGCGACGGCTATATCTGGACGAACGGCGAGCTCATCCCGTGGCGCGACGCGCGGGTGCATATGCTCACCCATGCGCTGCACTATGGCAGCGCCGTGTTCGAAGGCGAGCGCGTCTATGACGGCGAGATCTTCAAACTCACCGAGCACAGCCAGCGCCTGCTCGAGTCCGCCAAGGGCCTCGATTTTGAGATTCCCTTTTCCGTCGCCGAGATCGACCAGGCTTGCCGCGATGTGGTGCGTGCCAACAAGCTGGTCGATGGCTATGTGCGGCCGCTTGCCTGGCGCGGCAGCGAGCAGATGGGCGTGTCGGCACAGGCGACCAAGATCAACCTCGCCATCGCCGCCTGGGACTGGGGCTCCTATTTCGATCCTGCGGCGCGCACGAAGGGCTTGCGCCTCACCATTGCTCAGTATCGGAGGCCTGACCCGCGCACGGCGCCGGCCAAGAGCAAGGCCACCGGCCTCTACATGATCTGCACCATCGAGAAGCACCGGGCAGAGCGGGCCGGGTATGCCGACGCGCTGATGCTCGATTGGCGGGGGCAGATCGCCGAGTCGACCGGCGCCAACATCTTCTTCGTCAAGGACGGTGTGCTGCATACGCCGCTTCCCGATTGCTTCCTCGACGGCATTACGCGCCGCACGGTCATCGGGCTCGCCAAGCAGCGCGGGCTCAAGGTGATCGAGCGCGCCATCATGCCAGAGGAGATGGCGGATTTCTCCGAGTGCTTCATCACCGGCACCGCCGCCGAGGTCACGCCGGTGTCTGAGATCGGGCCCTATCGCTTTACTATCGGCGACATTACGCGGAACCTGATGGACGACTACTCGGCGCTGGTGCACAAGGCCAAGGCCGAGCCAGCGAAGGTCGCCGCCGTAGGGTAGCTCACCTGCTGGACGGAAGTTGATCCGTGCTAGGGTTGCCTGATCGCGCTTCGCTCTATGCGCGGTTGAAGCTCTCGGGCCTCGATGACGCTCGGTGTCAGATCGCCGTTTTCGCGGACCACGCGACGGCGCAGGGACATGGGTTGGGGGCGCCTCACGACGCCGGCGACGCTCGACTATTCGGTGGCTATCGCCATCCACACGCTGTGGCTTGTGGCGCGGGCCGAGGGCATCGGAGTCGGCTGGGTGTCGATCCTCGATCCGGCGAGAGTGGCGAAGATCTTGGGCATGCCGCAAGACTGGGCCTTTGTCGGACATCTTTGCATCGGTTATCCGGAGGAAGAGGCCGATTTGCCGGCCTTGCAGCGCCAGGGCTGGGAGCGGGGCCATCCGTCGGCAGGCGTCGTGATCTACCGCTGAGGCTTGAATCGCCGCCGATCAAGTTGCACTCTGCCGGTCGATGCACCGTCAGGGGGAGGGGCGCATGCGCAAATCATTAATTGGGCTGGTCCTTGTCTTGCTGGTTATGGCCATGCTCGGCATGACGCCGACGGGCGACGCCAAGGCGGACACCTCGATGGCCGGCAGCGTTGCCGACGCACTCCAGCATCAGTCCCTGGTGCAGCCGGTTCTCGTCTGGCGCGATTGCCAGAGGATTGCCCGTTGCTATGGCTGCCGGCCTGTCTATCACTGCCGGACGTGCAGCTATCAGCGCCAATGCCCGCGGCGTGGACCTTGCCAATGGGGTGATGTCTGCGTTTGGGGTCCATACCTCCCGCTCGCCCCGCGCGGCGTGCCGATCACGCAGTAGCTTTCTTTACTCTGCGGCGTGCTTGTTCCAACGGCCGCTCGCGGCAACGTCGCGGGAGTCGGCTTCGACCCAGCGGCTTCCTTGCGGCCCGCTCTCGCGCTTCCAGAACGGCGCGCGGGTCTTCAAATAGTCCATGAGGAACTCGGCGGAGCGGAAAGCGGCTTCGCGGTGCTCAGAAGCCGTGACCACCAGCACGATGTTGTCGCTTGGTCGGAGCGTTCCAGTGCGATGCACGATGAGGCAGGCTTGCAGCTGCCAGCGCGCGCACGCCTCGGCCTCGATGCGCTGCAACTCTGCTTCCGTCATGCCAGGGTAGTGCTCAAGCGCCATCTCCTCGACGTCGCCCGCTTGATCGCGAACGGTACCGACAAAAGCGACGATGGCGCCGATACCGCTTCGCCCCGCCTTCAGCCGGACGATCTCGGCACCAATATCGAAGTCCTCTTGCTGGACTCTGATCACGCTAGCCCCCGGTCACCGGTGGGAAGAAGGCGATCTCTCGCGCGGCGCCGATCGCAGCGTCATGGCGTACATGGGCCTGGTCGATCGCAGCTTTGATCACTTCGGAGCGGGCAAAGGCGTGGTCGAACTCGGGACCGCGTGTCTTGAGCCAGGTCATCAGCTCGGCGACGGTGGTGACATGAGAAGGAATGTCCACCTCTTCTGCGGCAACACCGATCTTCTCCTTGACCCAGGCGAAATAGAGAAGCCGAGTGCTCATCGGTCCTCCTCGGCGGTGACGTGGCGGATGGAGGCACGGAGATAATCGTATCCGGTATAGAGCGTGAGCAGGGCCGCGATCCACAAGAGCGTCAGGCCGAACAGCGTGGTGTAGGGCCAGATCTTGTCGCCTGCACTGCCGGCAAGCAGAAAGCCGATCGCCACCATCTGCACCACGGTCTTCCATTTGGCGAGACGCGTCACCGGAACGCTGACGGCAAGCGATCCGAGAAATTCCCGCAAGCCCGACACCAAGATCTCGCGGCAGAGGATGATTACGCCTGCCCACAGCGACCAGCCGGCGATGGTCTGATCGGCGGCGAGCATGAGCAGCGCAGCCGCCACGATCAGTTTGTCAGCGATGGGATCGAGCATGCGGCCGATGGCGCTTTGCTGCTGCCAGGCGCGGGCGAGATAGCCGTCGAGGAAATCGCTGACGCCAGCCGCGATGAAGATCCACATTGCCGTCCAGCGGCCCCAATCGCCGGTGGCGAAGAAGCAGGCGACCAGCGCCGGGATGGCGATGATCCGGCCATAGGTGAGGAGATTCGGCAGGTTCCAGAAGCGGCTCACCGGCCGTGCCGCTGGTGACACTCTACCCTGAACAATGCCGGAGTCCATGGTCAGCGCGCCCCCTCATGGAAGTGGTCGTAGATCACTCTGGCCATTTGCGCGCTGATGCCGCCAACCGCGGCGAGGTCAGCGATGCCGGCGCGGCTCACCGCTTTGGCCGAGCCGAAATGCTGGAGCAGGGCCCGCTTGCGCGAGGGGCCGATGCCTGGCACCTCGTCGAGCGGGGAGGTCTGCATCGCCTTCTTGCGCCGCGCGCGATGAGCGCCGATGGCAAAACGGTGCGCCTCGTCGCGGAGCTTCTGGATGCAATAGAGCACGGGGTCGCGCGGCTCGAGCCATAGCGGCTCGCGGCCTTGCAAATAGATGCGTTCGCGCCCGGCGTTGCGGTCGGGGCCTTTGGCCACGGCCGCGACCTTGATCTCGGAGAGACCGAGCTCTTCGAGCACGCTCACGGCAGCTGAAAGCTGCCCTGGGCCGCCGTCGATCAGCACGAGATCGGGCGCGGCCCAGCCATTGGCGGGATCCTTATCCCGCGCGAGCTTGCTGAAGCGCCGTGTCAGCATCTCCCGCATCATGGCGTAATCGTCCCCCGGGGCAAGGTTTTCTGACCGAATATTGAACTTCCGATATTGGTTGCGGATGAACCCTTCAAGACCGGCGACGATCATGGCACCGACCGGGTTGGTGCCGGAAATGTGGCTATTATCGAACACTTCAACGCGCTCGGGCGTCTCCTCGAGATCGAACAGCTCGGCAAGACGACCGAAGATCGCGGCTTGCGATGAGGATTCAGCCAGACGGCGGGCCAAGGCCTCGCGCGCATTGACCAGCGCACCGGTCACGAGCTCGCGCTTTTCGCCACGCTGTGGCACCTCAACCCTGATCTTATGGCCCGCGCGCAAGGACAAGGCCTCGCCGAGCAATCTCCGGCCGGCGATCTGGTGCGACAGCAGGACGAGCTTCGGCGGCGGCTTGTCGTCGTAGAATTGCGCCACGAAGGATTCGAGCACTTCTTCTAAGGAGAGCGATTTGTCGGCACGAGGAAAGTAGGCGCGGTTCCCCCAATTGTTGCCGGTGCGGAAGAAGAACACCTGGATCGCGGTCTGCCCGGCCTCCTGGTGGGCGGAGAAGACGTCGGCATCTTTCACATTTTGCGGGTTGATGCCCTGATGCGACTGCACGTTGCTGAGCGCCGTCAGCCGGTCGCGGAAGCTTGCCGCGCGCTCATAGTCCTGCTTGAGACTCGCATCGTCCATGAGCTTGTGCATGCGCCGCTTGACCTCATCGCTCTCGCCGGTGAGGAAGCGGAGCGCTTCCTCCACAAGCGCTGCGTAGTCGGCTTGCGAGATTTCGCCGGTGCAAGGCGCGCTGCAGCGTTTGATCTGATAGAGCAGGCAAGGGCGGAGGCGACTTTCGAAATAAGCATCAGAGCACGACCGCAGCAGAAAAGCGCGCTGCAGCGTGTTGATGGTGCGCCCGACGGCGCCGGCCGAGGCAAACGGTCCGAAATAATCTCCCTTGCGGCTCCGCGCGCCGCGGTGCTTCAGGATCTGCGGGAAGTCATGGTCGCGGGCGATGAGGATGAAGGGGAAGGACTTGTCGTCTCTGAGCACCACGTTGTAGCGGGGTTTGAGCCGCTTGATGAGATTGGCCTCGAGCAGCAGGGCCTCGGTCTCGGTCGGCGTGGTGACGAATTCCATGCTCGCCGTGTTGGCGATCATGGCGGCGATGCGATTGTTGTGGCTTCCCGCCCGCGCGTAGCTCTGCACGCGCTTTTTCAGCCCGCGCGCCTTGCCGACATAAAGCACCTCGCCGGTAGCATCGATCATGCGGTAGACGCCAGGGCCCCCCGGCGCGGTCTTGGCATGACGGGCGATGACGGGCGGACCGGTCTCCACCCCGTCCAACGCTTTGCGGGCGCGGAAGACGAGCGAAGGACTGGCGCTATCGGGTTTCTCTTGGGACATGGCACTAGGGGGAAGTATGGCCTTCAGGCCGGCAGCTTCAAGGCCTTGAGCAGACCTGGCTTATCTCGAGGTTTTTCCCCCAGGCGCGCCATCCCAGGCAAGGTGCTGGCCACTGTCGAGCGCGATCATCTGTCCGGTCACCGAGGGGCTGTTGAGCAGAAAGCGCACGGCGCAGCACACCTCCTCAACCGTGGCGGCGCGGCCAAGCGGCGTTACGCGGCATTCGCGCTCGAAATCGGCCTGACTTTGCCGCCGGCTCGGGAGCACGGGCCCGGGCCCAATCGCATTCACGCGACTGCGTGTTGCGAGCGCCTGGGCGAGCGTCCGGGTTGCTGTCCACAACGCAGACTTGGCGATGGTATAGGAGAAGAACTCCGGCGTGAGGCGCCAGACGCGCTGGTCTATCATGTTGATCACGCATCCAGACACGTCCTTCGGCAGCGCCCGCGCGAATTCCTGGGTGAGGAAAATCGGCGCGCGGAGATTGACATCGAGCTCGGCCTGCCATCCAGCCCAGTCGAGCGTATAGATCGAATCCCATTCGAAGCAGGCGGCGTTGTTGATCAGACAGGTTGGAGGTGCGAGTTCCTCGGCGCAGGACTGAACGAGTGCGCGAAGTTGATCCTCTCTTGTCAGATCAGCGGGGAGCGCAACGGCTTTCGAGCCAAGGCGCTCGATCTCTTCTACGAGACTTTCCGCCTCAGCGGCTGAGGTGTGGTAATGGACACCGATGCGCCAACCGTGCTTTGCCAGGTCGAGCGCAATGGCGCGGCCGAGCCTAAGCGCAGCTCCAGTCACAAGCGCGGTCGCGTGGTTTTGCATTTCATTCATGATGGGTGCGATGCGATGGAAGGTTCGGGGTAATTCGCCGCCGACTATACTTCCGGGGTTGCGTTTGGCGAACTGACCAATTTACCTTCCCCGAAGCAACGTCGTCTCAAGGGCACCGCTTGCCGCGTCCTTTTTTCGCGTCAGGCCGATGTCATATCGTCCAGCCATGACCGGAGCGCGAGCAGGGAATGTCAGGACAACTAACGCCGCAGCGATCGAGGCGGCGCACACGATTTACACGCCGCTCATGCTCTCCTTCTACGACCGCCTGGTCCATGGCCTCTCCAATCGTTTCGCTTGGCGCTGTCCCACGGAGCGGTTGCTCGATCTCTACCGTAACAACCTCTCGTCCCGCCACTTGGAGGCAGGGATTG
>DATFVP010000072.1:0-4649 GCA_035260285.1 Methyloceanibacter sp. | reverse complement strand
GCCACGCCGGCCTCTCGGGGCATCGGCGTCGCCGGGACGCGATCGACACCGACGAACCTCACCACCTCCTCGACGAGATCGACAGGCACGGAAATATCAGGGCGCCACGAGGGCGGCGCGGCCTTAAGCTTTGACGCGGTGCCCTTGAGCTCGATGCCGAGCGCGGTGAGCAGCTTTTTGATTTCGCCGTCCTTCAACTCGAGGCCGCTGAGCTTCTTGACCAGCTTTGGATCGAAGGCGAAGGCCGCGTTCGCCTTTGGCGGCTTGCCGGCGATCTCGACCTTGCTCGCGTCCCCACCGCAAATGTCGAGCACGAGGCGCGTGGCAAGCTCAAGCCCCGGCACCACGAAGGCGGGATCGACGCCGCGCTCGAAACGAAAGCGCGCATCGGAGTGAATGTTGAGCTTGCGGCCGGTGCGCGCCGTGCGCTTTGGATCGAAATAGGCGGACTCGATGAACACGGTGGTGGTGGCATCGGTCGAGCCGGTCTCCTCGCCGCCGATGACGCCGCCAAGACCGAGCACTTTCGCGTCGTCGGCGATGACGCACATGTCCTCGTCTACCTCGTAAGTCTTGCCGTCGAGCGCCTTGAAGGACTCGCCTTTTCTGCCGAGCCGCACGCGGATCGCGCCTGTCAGTCTGTCGGCGTCATAGACGTGGAGTGGCCGTCCGCGGTCGTAGGTAATGTAATTGGTGATATCGACCAGCGCGTTGATCGGCCGAAGCCCGATCGCCTTCAGGCGCCGTTGCAGCCACTCAGGGCTTGGCCCGTTCTTGACACCTCTGACCACACGCCCCGCAAACACCGGGCAGGCGCTCGCGGTGTCTTTGCTGAACTCAAGCTTGATTGGAATCGGATTGGCGAAGCTGCCTTTGACCGGCTTGAGCGTATCGGGCTTGAGCTTGCCGAGCCCTGCGGCGGCAAGGTCATGGGCGACGCCGCGCACGCCGAGACAATCGGGGCGGTTCGGCGTGATGGCGATCTCGATCACGGCATCGTCGAGGCCGAGAGCTTTCGCCGCCGGGCTGCCAACCTTGGCATCAGGGCTGAGCTCGATGATGCCGGTATGCTCGTCGGACAGCTCAAGCTCGCGCTCGGACAGAAGCATGCCGTTCGACTCGATACCCCGGATCTTGGCCTTGGTGAGCGTGAGATCGATGCCCGGCACGTAGCTTCCGACCGGCGCGAACACGCCCTTGAGGCCTTCGCGCGCGTTCGGTGCGCCGCACACGACCTGCAATCTCTCGCTGCCGGTATCGACCTCGCAGACTTGAAGCTTGTCTGCGTTCGGATGCTTCTCGGCTTTCAGCACCTCCGCCACCTTGAAGGACCCAAGCGCGGTCGCCGGATCGAACACCTCTTCGACCTCAAGCCCGATGCGGGTGAGCGTGTCGGCGATCTCGGCCACGCTCGCGCGTGTGTCGAGATGCTCTTTCAGCCAGGCAAGCGTGAACTTCATGGCCTACTGACCAAGGCCGCCGGCAAGCGTCGGCAAGGCATAAGAGGGGAAGCCGTAATGCTTGAGCCAGCGGAGGTCCGCGGCGAAGAAGGCGCGCAAGTCCGGCATGCCGTATTTCAGCATGGCGATGCGGTCGATGCCCATGCCGAAGGCGAAGCCCTGATAGCGCTGAGGATTGAGCCCGACGTTGCGAAGCACGTTCGGATGGACCATGCCGCAGCCGAGAATCTCCAGCCACTGGTCGCCTTCGCCGATCCTGATCTCGTCGCCGACCTTGGCATAGCCGATATCGACTTCCATCGATGGCTCCGTGAAGGGGAAGTGGCTCGCGCGGAAGCGCATCTTCACCTCAGGCACTTCGAAGAAGGCTTTGCAGAATTCCTCGAGCACCCATTTCAGATGCCCGAGGTGGGTCTCCTCGTCGATGGCGAGCCCCTCGACCTGGTGGAACATCGGGGTGTGCGTCTGGTCGGAGTCGCTGCGATAGACGCGGCCGGGCGCGATGATGCGAAGCGGCGGCTTCTTCTGAAGCATGGTGCGGATCTGCACCGGGCTTGTATGGGTGCGCAGCACCGGCCGTGTGCCGTCGGGACCTTCGGCGAAATAGAAGGTGTCGTGGTCCTGCCGCGCCGGATGCTCCGGCGGAATGTTGAGCGCGGTGAAATTGTTGAAGTCGGTCTCGATGTCCGGGCCTTCGGCAATCGAGAAGCCCATATCGGCGAAGATCTCGGTGATCTCGTCGGCCACCTGGCTCACCGGATGGATGCGGCCCTCGGCGAGAGGGCCTTCGCGCACAGGGAGGGTGACGTCGGCACGCTCAGCCACGAGCCGCGCGCCCAGCGCGACGCGACCAAGCGCCTCGCGCTTTGCTTCCAACGCCTCGCCGACGCGATCCTTCAGTTGATTGACGGCCTGCCCGAAGCTCTTGCGCTCTTCAGGCGGCATGCGCCCGAGCGTCTGCATCAGCTCGGAGACGCGGCCCTTCTTGCCGAGCGCGGCGACCCGCACATCTTCCAGCGCTACGAGGTCTGCAGCCTTGGCGATCGCGGCAAGCAGCTCGCCCTCGATCCCCTCGAGCGAAGCGGTCTGAGCCGTGGGCGTCTCGGCCACGGGAGCTTAAAGCTCAAGCCTTGGCCGCAGCCGACGCGGCCTCGACCAGGCTCTGGAAGGTTGCCGGCTCGTGCACGGCGATGTCGGCGAGCACCTTGCGGTCGAGCTCGATGCCGGCCTTGTTCAGGCCGTCGATGAACCGGCCATAGGTGAGCCCGTGCAGGCGCGCGGCAGCATTGATGCGCTGGATCCACAGCGCCCGGAACGTGCGCTTGCGCACCTTCCGGTCGCGATAGGCGTACTGCCCGGCCTTCTCCACCGCCTGCTTGGCGACGCGGATGGTGTTCTTGCGGCGGCCGTAATAGCCCTTGGCCTGCTTCAGCACCTCGCGGTGGCGAGCATGGCTGGTAACGCCGCGTTTAACACGTGACATGCGAGTGCTCCTTGAAGTCGACCCCAGGCTCTATCGGCCGTAAGGCAGAAAATTCTTCTTCACGATCTTGGCGTCCTCGTCGGAGAGGACCATGGTTCCGCGCGCGTTCCTGATAAACTTGGTCGGGCGCTGAATCATGCCATGCCGCTTGCGTGAGGCTTGGCACTTGACCTTGCCTGTGGCCGTGACCTTGAAGCGCTTCTTGGCACCGCTCTTGGTCTTCATCTTGGGCATTTGGCTTCCTTCTTGGCGGCCCGCGGTCTCGAGTGAGACGGAGCCTGGTTTATCGATGGTTGAAGCATGGAAGCCGCCACGGCATGCCCCGCCGGGCGGCTCCTTAAGACCGCGCCTTATAGAGTGGATTGGCGCCGGAACGCAAGGGTGAGAGCCAGAAATCCTAACGTGGCGCGAGCACCATCACCATTTGCCGGCCTTCGAGCCTAGGCTCCGATTCCACCTTGGCCAAAGTCGAGGTGTCCTGCTTCACCCGGTCGAGCAGCTTGGCGCCGAGCTCCATATGCGCCATCTCCCGGCCGCGGAAGCGCAAAGTGACCTTCACCTTGTCGCCCTCCTCGAAGAAGCGGAAGATCGAGCGCATCTTCACATCATAGTCGTGAATGTCGATGTTCGGCCGCATTTTGATCTCCTTGATCTCGACGGTGCGCTGCTTCTTGCGCGCCTCAGCGGCCTTTTTCTGCGCCTGATATTTGTACTTGCCGAAATCCAGGATTTTGCACACCGGCGGCTCGGAGTTGGGCGAGATCTCGACGAGATCGAGCCCGGCCTCGGCGGCACGCGCCAAGGCATCGGCAATGCCGACCACGCCGACATTGTTACCGGTAGCGTCGATGAGTTGGATGTTCGGAGTGTCAATACCCTCGTTGATACGCGGGCCCCCCCTGTCGGGAGTGAGTTTCATCGGCCGTCTTGCGATGTGTCGGTCTCCTCTGTTGTGGCACGTCCTAGTGCCGCTCTCGGTGAGGCCTGATCGGCCGCCGGGAGCGAACCTAAGGTTTCTATAGGATCGGCAACCCGGCTGACAAGTCAAGCCGGGGCTGTTCACGTCGCACGGCCTTTGTACTTTTCCGGCAAATTTGGCATCGTTGCGCGCCTGGACCTTCGAGGGGGAACTTTGAATGCGCCGAAGCCTGCTTCTCGCCCTGGTGGCTCTCGTCTGTTGGGTCATGCCCCTCCCGGTTTCGGCTCAATTCACGCGATGCATGTACTTTTCCGGCACCGCCGATGCGCTCATCAAGCCGAACGCCGTCGATGAATCGCTCAAATCCCTGCGCGAGGCGATTGACAAATGGAAGGTTGAGACCGGCGTGACCGGCCCGGTGAGCCAGACGGCGCAGAAGCCGCAGCCGGTTCCCTATTGGCGAAGCGAGGTTCGGCCGGACCTGTTCCTTCCGCCTGACGTGGTGAGCGACGCCACCTATACTCTGTGCTGGAAGGGCGTGGTGTCGCCGGTGGTCTGCACCTCAGGCGCCAAGCTCTGCTGGTGATGCGTCCTTGAACCGCTGGGCGAGATCGCTGCCGAGCAGCTCGTCATAGACGGCGAGCGTCGCCTCTTGCATCTGCGCCAACGTGAAATTCGCCGCCACATGCTCCTGCGCGCGGGCGCCGATTGCGGCCCGCTCCGCTGTGCTGAGCGCAAGCGCTCGGCCGATGTGGCTTGCGAGTGAGGCGATATCGCGCGGCGGAAA
>DATFVP010000071.1:0-5072 GCA_035260285.1 Methyloceanibacter sp. | reverse complement strand
GTCACGGGCTGGGCATCCGCGCCTTATCTCGTCACCGACGCTGGAGGCAAGCCGACAAATCTGCAAGTGTCAGGCGCCCAGCTCGGCATTCCCATCGTCGTGCCGACGGGAGTCAGTGCCGTCGTCGCCACGCCTCCGGTCGGCGCCCTGGTGCCGACCCCGGCCTTGGTCGAGCCGATTCTGCCGGCGCCTGAGGTTCTCTCCTACGTGACGCAGCAGGTGGTCGACCCCGTCCTCGTCGACGGCGAAGTGATGGTTGGAGCGACCTTGCCGGCGGCAGTTCCGGTCTATCCCATCCCGGCGTCGCCCTACGTCTATTCCTACGTCAACGGCCAGAGGGTCGTAGTCGAGCCTGCTGCCAGGAGAATCGTCTACGTCGTCAGGTAGCCTTGCGTCGGCTGAGGCCGAGGTTGGGCCGAATTGGTCATCATGCCGCACGGCGGGCGCAAGTGCGTCCGCCCGCTGTGGCGAATGCCACGCAACAAGCCACTGGAAAATCTTGGGAAGAAGCGCCACAAGATTTCGTTACAGGTTAGGCGTAGGCTCGTTCGCGCAAGGCAGTTTCCGAAGGAATTCATATGTCCCAACTGGCCAAACGACTTTTCTTGGCGTCTTGTGCCGGCCTTCTGTCGCTCTCGGCTCAGGCAGACCAGCCTCATCTCGGTCTCTATCTGAAGACCTACTACACAGACTTTCAGGTCATTAAAGACTGTGCCGCCCAGCATCATTTGACGGATGCCGATGTTGCCAGGGCCAAGGATGCTTTGGCGAAGATCGAGGCTTACTATGTGAAACGCGACCCTGCGATCAACAAAGACAAATTGATGAAGCTTGCGATCCAGAACAAGGCCGCCGCATACAAAATTATGAGAGAAACCAAAAAGGTTGATACTGGAATCTATTGCCGCAGCACCCTGAAAGATCTCATCAGCAAGCTCCACGACATCGACGCCGGCGCCACGGCAACCAAGAGCGGCTCCTGACGTGATCTGGCCATCCCCGTTACTGTCATAGAACGGTGATCTAATAGGGAGACGACAGTCGCTCCTTCATCTGAGGCGCGAATGGGGAGGAACGAGACACTTCGATCTGAAGGGCCGTCTGCTCGTCGATCGGTGGCGGCTGATCGGAAATGATCGAACTTCCCGGAATGTAGAGGGCACCTCCCCTGTCGGTCAGACTCTGGAGCTGCTTTTCCAAGTTCCCGTTTTTCCATGAGCCTCTTTGTTTGTTCGGCACTCATCGATGAAGCCCTCAAGGTTGCCTCGTAGTTACGGCGCGGTGCCTTCTTTCAGCTAACAAGCCACAAATTTAAGCGCAAATCGGGGTGGCCGAAGGGCGCCTTCTCGGGCTACTTTCCCTCGTATCGGAGGGGTTAAGGGGATGCGCGGGGGCCACCTCATCGCCGTCCTGTTTTGCGCAGGCCTAGCCTTGGCCTTGGCGCCCGGCTGGCCCGCGCGCGCGGAGGATCAGCGGGTAACACCGGTAGAGCCATCTCCTACGGCGGCATTCCCGCAGCCCTCGGCCAAGCCGCCAAATCAGCTAACGCCTGCGGCCGAGCCCGCGCAACCCGAGACAAAACCCGTGTTGGCCAGCATCCGCGCCAAGCTCGCCGACTCTTCAGTCGGCAAAGGCGCCAATGCCGGCGATCTCGCCGCACTTCAAGCCTTCTATGCAGCGAGGACCGGCGCCCCCTTATGGGTGACGGAGATGGGCTTCTCGGCGCGCGGACAGTCGGCGCTGTTCGAGATCGGCAAGGCCGACGATTGGGGTCTCGACGCTACCGCCTTCGATCTGCCGCCTGCCGGTGCGCTGCCCACGACGCCGGAGGACCAGGCGATCGCGGAGATCAAGCTCGATCTCGCCATCCTGAAATATGCCCGCTTTGCCCGCGGCGGACGGTTCAACCCGCCGGAGATCAGCGAGCTGTTGGATCAGACGCCACATTTGCGAGATCCGAAGGCGGTCTTAGGTGAGATCGAAGCCGCGGCAGCGCCGGATCAATACCTTCAGTCCCTGCATCCCAAGCACGAGCAGTTTGCCCGCCTGCGCCGAGCGCTGCTTAAAGCCCGTAGTGCGGACAGTGAGGGGGCAGCGAAGCCGGCGGCCGTCGACAAAAACATCAAGCGCATCATCATCAACATGGAGCGCTGGCGTTGGATGCCCGAGGATCTTGGCCCGGTCTATGTCTGGAACAACTCGCCAGAGTTTATGCTCTACGTGGTCAAGGACGGGAAGACGATCTACGCCGACAAGACCCTCGTCGGCACTATCGGCTACGCCACGCCGGTGTTCACCGCCGACATGACGACCGTCGTGTTCAACCCGGACTGGATCGCGCCTGAGACGGTAGTGACAGAGAATTTGCTGCCGCCCTTGCGCGAGGGGAACTACTCGATCCTCAGAGTGCATAAGCTCTCGGTGAGCTACAATGGCAGTCCAGTTGATCCGAGCAGGGTCAATTGGAGCCGTGGCAATATTCTCAGCTACACCTTCTTGCAGAAGACCGGGCCGCAGAACGTCCTCGGCAAGGCCAAATTTCTGTTCCCCAACCCCCACACCGTCTACATGCACGACACGCTCCCCGTTCGGAAAAAATATTTCAAGGAGCAGGTGCGCATGATCGGTCATGAATGCATTCGCATGGAGAAGCCGCAACAATTCGCCGCGGTGCTTCTCGCCGAGGGCAATGGATGGCCGGCGAGCAAGGTCAAGGTGTTGTGGGATTCAAGCGACCAGACTCCGGTCACGCTCGAGCATAAGATCCCGGTGCATCTCACCTATTTCACGAACGTGGTCGACGACGCGGACAAGCTTTCGACCTTCGCCGACGTCTACGGGCTCGACAACAAGATGGCGACCGCGCTGTTCGGCAGTGCTGCGGGCTTCCCCGTGCCGCCGCCCGAGCCGAAAAAGCCGGAAGGTGAGGAGGGAAGCGCGTCATCCTCGCCGGCGCGACGGACCGCGAGCAGCGGCAACGATATCGCCGGATCGCTGAGCGGCTTCCTCGGGGATTGAGATGCGCCGACTACGCTCGGGTCTCAGCAGCCGGCCACCGCGTGAGAACGCTCACCGACTTGTCATCGTGCGCCTTTTCGTCGTGCGCTTATGATAGGTGCGCTTGTGGGTCGCGTGTTTGCTTGCCGTAGGTTTGCGCAGTCGATCGGCTTGCGCCCGTGACATCTCGCCTGAATCGACGAGAGCCCTCACACACATGTTCGATACCTTCTTGATCGACCGGGACATGCATGCGCGTAGGGCCTCGCTGCCGACGGCATACTCGCTGCAGTAGCGCTGATAGTCCCCACGACAATCCTGCTTCACCCGCTCAGTAATGGCAGCCAAGGCCGGGACCGAGATGAGAATGAAGGCGGAAATTGCAACATAGGCAGCGGTACGATATCTGGCTCTCACGTCACTCAACCCCTGTTCGTTAAAGACTAGGTTTTCCACACTGTTTGACTGGCACGTCCCGTAAGCCAAGCCGGCTTGCATCTTTGCCGATCTTGCTCTTCCAGCTTGCGCTTCGCCGCAAACAATCGGCGGAAATCGGTCATATCGGGCCCAAAGGTTCGCCGGGAGCGCCTTCCACTATCGCAGTTAACAACGAAGAGGAAGCCCGTGATTGGTCCCACAACCCTGATCATGAAATATGGCTCGTTTGCGGTCGCAGGGGTGGTTTGTCTGGAGAGCATGGGCCTGCCTCTGCCTGGCGAGGCAATCCTGATTGCTGCGGCAATTTATGCAGGCAAGACCGGAGACCTCAATATCGCCAAGGTCATTGCTGCCGCCGCGGCGGGCGCCATCGTCGGCGACAATATCGGCTATTGGATCGGCAGAGAGATCGGCTTCCGCCTGCTCGTCCGCTACGGAAGCTATGTGGGCCTAAACGAGGGGCGCATCAAAGTCGGACAATATTTATTCCAGAGGCACGGCGGCAAGATTGTCTTCTTCGGTCGCTTCATCGCGCTGCTGCGGGTCCTGGCGGCGCTGCTTGCCGGCGTCAATCGCATGTCGTGGCCGCGCTTTTTCTTTTTCAATGCCGCTGGCGCCATTGTCTGGGCGACAGCGTTTGGCCTCGGAGCCTACATGCTCGGTGAGGAGATCGAGCATCTGAACAAGCCTGCGGCGGTTGCCTTGGCCGTTGCAGGGGTGGCGGCGATCGTCATCTGGGTGCTGTTTCTGCATTCTCGTCGGGACGAACTCGAGGCAGAAGCTCGCCGCACACTGCCTGGGCCGCTTGCAACGCGGACCATCAAGCGCGCCAAGAGGCGATGAGCTCTTAGCCACGAGACATATCCGCGCGACGCAGATCGGCCACGGATGAGGCCGTTTTGCCAATCGGTAGCCTCTACCATGCCCTTTTTGGGCGTCATCCATTCCAAAGCATGAGGGATTTCAGCATTTTGCCGACGCAGCTTCGCTCCTAGTACTCTAGTAAACGAGGCGAATGGCTTTTGCCGAGAAGCTCGACGATGCAGCGCGTACCGAGTCCGACGACAAGGGACCTGCCGTCGGACACGCCGGGGATTGCTACCCGCTCAGCTCCGCGCGTTCTATCGGGCCCGCCGCCACCCGACCGGCGCGTCGAAGTATCGGCCCTATCGACACGCCTCTTGAACAGGCATGTTGGTAGCCCGCGGGCGTTGGTCGCGGCTCTTGTTGTTCTCGCCTTGCTGCCGAACTTGACAGTCGCCGCCTTCGTGTGGCTGCCAGCTCTGTGGACAGACCCTCCTGAAGCGAAAGTTGAATCGCCGGCTCACAGAGATGCAACCGGCATCCCTGACACGCGCCCCAAGGAAACAGCCAAGCTCGCGCTGGCATTGACCGTGCCGTCCAGCCTCGAGGCAAATGCCGGAGAAGACGTTGCCCTGCCGATCGCGCTCGACGGCATCGACGGCGTGCCCTTCCGCAGTGCCATCGCCATAAGCGGACTGCCGGCTGGTGCCACGTTGTCGGGCGGCCGGCCCTACGGCGCGACGGGATGGAATCTGAAGCCCGACGAGATCGGCGACCTGCATCTTGTCTTGCCGGATGCGGCGAGAGGCGAAACGAGATTGGCAATTCAGCTG
>DATFVP010000070.1:0-2294 GCA_035260285.1 Methyloceanibacter sp. | reverse complement strand
AGGGGATCGTTGATGCTCATCAGTGGTCCTACCAGCTCGACTTGATCATTCCGGGAATCTGTCCTTGGCTCGCGAGATCGCGCAGGGCGATGCGCGACATGCGGAGCTTGCGGTAATAGCCGCGCGGCCTCCCGGTGAGATCGCAGCGGTTGCGGATACGCGTCGGCGAGGAGTTGCGCGGCAGCTCGGCGAGTTTGAGCCGCGCCGCGAAGCGCTCCTCGGCCGGAAGCTTGCGGTCGGCGGCGATAGCTTTCAGCCGCGTCCTCCGCACCTTGAATTTCTTGGCCAGCCGGCGGCGCTTATTGTTGCGCTCGACCGTGCTCGTCTTTGCCATTCAGTCCTCCTAACGCAGCGTGAAGCTGCCATGCCCTTAGCTGCGGAACGGAAAGTTCAAATGCCTCAGCAACGCGCGCGCCTCGTCGTCGTTGGGCGCCGTGGTGCATACAACGATGTCCATGCCCCAGATCTCCTCGACCTTGTCGAAATTGATCTCGGGGAAAATGATGTGCTCCTTGAGTCCGAGGGTGAAATTGCCCCGGCCGTCGAAGCTCTTCGGGTTCAGCCCTCTGAAGTCACGCACTCGCGGCAGCGCGATGTTCACCAGCCTGTCGACGAACTCGTACATGCGGTTCTGGCGCAGCGTCACCTTGGCGCCAATCGGCATGCCCTCGCGCAGCTTGAAGGTGGCGATCGATTTCCGCGCCTTGGTGATCACCGGCTTCTGCCCGGCGATGAGCGCGAGATCGGCGGCTGCGGCAGTCACCTTCTTGGAATCGGCAATACCTTCGCCGACGCCCATGTTGAGCACGACCTTGTCGAGCCGCGGCACCTGCATCGGGTTCTTGTAGCCGAACTCCTTGATCAGCTCGCCGCGAAGCACGTCCTGATATTGCTGCTTGAGCCGTGGGATATAAGCGGTCTCAGCCATCGATCACCTCGCCGGAGCGCTTGGCAAATCGGACCTTGCGCCCGTCCTTCAGAAACTTGAACCCGACCCGCGTGGGCTTCCCGTCTTTCGGGTCCTCGAGCGCCAGGTTGGACATATGGATGGCGGCTTCCTTGGAGATGATGCCGCCGTCCTGGGTCGCGGTTTGGCGCTGGTGCCGCCTGATCATGTTGATGCCCTGCACGATGGCACGGTTCTCCTCCGGCATCACCTTCAGCACCTCGCCGTGCTTGCCCTTGTCCTTGCCGGTAAGCACCACCACGTGGTCGCCTTTTTTGATCTTAAGCGCCATCTAGAGCACCTCCGGCGCGAGCGACACGATCTTCATGTGCTTCTTGGCTCTGAGCTCGCGGGTCACCGGGCCGAAGATACGCGTGCCGATCGGCTCGCCTTGCGGGTTGACCAGCACCGCGGCATTGCGGTCGAAGCGGATGATCGAGCCGTCAGGGCGGCGCACGCCGTTGGCGGTGCGCACCACCACGGCCTTCATCACCTGGCCCTTCTTCACGCGGCCGCGCGGGATCGCCTCCTTGACGGAAACCACGATGGTGTCGCCGATCGAGGCATATTTTCGCTTCGACCCGCCGAGCACCTTGATGCATTGCACGCGGCGCGCGCCGGAATTGTCGGCGACATCGAGATTGGTCTGCATCTGGATCATGGCAGCCTCGACCCTCTAGCTCGTTGCCTGCTCGCGCGGCAGCACGGTCCAGCGCTTCTGCTTGGAGATCGGCGGGCATTCCTCGATCCACACCATCTCGCCCACCTTGAACTCGTTCTTCTCGTCATGGGCGTGATAGTTCTTGGAGCGACGCACGGTCTTTTGCAGCAAAGGATGGGTGAAGCGGCGCTCGACGCGGACTACCACCGTCTTGTTGTTCTTGTCGCTCACCACGACCCCTTGCAGTACTCGTTTCGGCATCTCTTGCGTCCTTAGGCCTTAGGTCCGGCGGCGCTCTTCTGGCGCGCGATAGTCTGAATGCGCGCGATATCGCGCCTGATCTGTCTCACCCGCGCCGTGTTCTCAAGCTGGCCGGAGGCCGCCTGGAAACGCAGGTTGAACTGCTCCTTCTTGAGCTTGACCAGCTCGTCATTGAGCTGATCGACGGTCATGCCGCGCACCTGTGCCGCCTTCATGGTCCTCAGGCCTCCACGATGCGTGTGACCACACGCGTCTTGAGCGGCAGCTTGGCGGCGCCAAGCCTGAGCGACTCGCGCGCCACGGCATCGGCCACGCCGTCGACCTCGAACATCACGCGGCCTGGCTTCACCCTCGCCACCCAGAATTCTGGCGTGCCCTTGCCCTTACCCATGCGCACTTCGGTCGGCTTCTTCGACACCGGCACGT
>DATFVP010000069.1:0-6638 GCA_035260285.1 Methyloceanibacter sp. | reverse complement strand
GCGCGCCAGCAGGTCGAGAACGGCGCCAACATGCTCGACGTCAACATGGACGAGGGCATGCTCGACTCCGAAGCAGCGATGGTCACCTTCCTCAATTTGCTCGCCGCCGAGCCTGACATTTCGCGCGTGCCGATCATGATCGACTCATCGAAATGGTCGGTGATCGAGGCCGGACTGAAATGCGTGCAAGGCAAGCCGGTGGTGAACTCGATCAGCTTGAAAGAAGGTGAGGCGCCGTTTCTCGACCACGCCAAGAAGGTGCGCCGCTACGGCGCCGCCGTGGTGGTAATGGCCTTCGACGAGCAGGGCCAGGCCGAGACTGCAGAGCGCAAGTTCGAGATTTGCAAGCGCGGCTATAGATTGCTCACCGAGAAGGTCGGCTTCCCGCCCGAAGACATCATCTTCGATCCCAACATATTCGCTGTCGCCACCGGCATCGAGGAGCACAGCAATTACGGCCTCGCCTATATCGAGACCACGCGGCGCATCAAGGCAGAGCTACCTTACGTGCACGTCTCCGGCGGCGTCTCCAATCTCTCTTTCGCCTTCCGCGGCAACGAGCGGGTGCGCGAGGCGATGCATTCGGTGTTCCTCTATCACGCCATCCAAGCCGGCATGGACATGGGCATCGTCAATGCCGGCCAGCTCGCGCTCTACGACGACATCGACCCGGAGCTCCGCGAGCTGGTCGAGGACGTGATCCTCAACCGCCGTGCCGATGCCACCGACCGGCTGCTCGAAGCCGCCGAGAAATATCGCGGGGAGGGCGCGCAGAAACGCGAGGTCGATCTTTCCTGGCGAGAGAAGCCGGTGGAGGATCGCCTGGTCCATGCGCTGGTGCATGGCATCGGCACCTATATCGATGTAGACACCGAGGAGGCGAGGCAGAAGGCCGAGCGTCCGCTGCATGTCATCGAAGGCCCGCTGATGGCCGGCATGAGCGTAGTCGGCGACCTGTTCGGCTCAGGCAAGATGTTCCTGCCTCAGGTGGTGAAGTCGGCCCGGGTGATGAAGCAGGCGGTGGCCTATCTCATGCCCTTCATGGAAAAGGAGAAGGAGGAGCTTGGCCTCGCCCAAGGCGAGCCTGCCGGGCGGATCGTGCTTGCCACGGTGAAGGGCGACGTGCACGACATCGGCAAGAACATCGTCGGCGTCGTGCTCCAGTGCAATAATTACGAGGTGATCGATCTCGGCGTCATGGTTCCGGCGCAGAAGATCCTCGACACTGCCAAGGAGCGGAAGGTCGACATCATTGGCCTGTCTGGCCTGATCACGCCGTCGCTCGACGAGATGTGCCATGTCGCCGCGGAGATGGAGCGTGAGGGTTTCGACCTGCCGCTTCTGATCGGCGGCGCGACCACGAGCCGCGTGCACACCGCGGTGAAGATCAGCCCGAACTACCACCGCAGCCAGGCGATCTACGTGACCGACGCGAGTCGCGCCGTCGGCGTGGTCTCGAGCCTGATGTCACCGGAGGAACGCCCGAAGGCAATCGCCCTGGTGCGCGAGGAATATGCACGCATGGCCGAGTCGCACGCGCGGGGGCGGGCGGAGAAGGCGCGCACCTCGATCGCCGACGCTCGCGCCAAAGCTCTCAAGCTCGATTGGAAGACCTATACGCCGCCGAAGCCGACCTTCCTCGGCACGCGAGCCTTCAAGAGCTATGATCTCGCAGAGCTTGCCCGTTACATCGACTGGACACCGTTCTTCCACGCCTGGGAGCTGCGGGGCGCATACCCCCGCATTCTGCAAGACGACAAATATGGCGAGGCCGCGCGCCATCTCTTCGACGACACGCAAGCCATACTGAAACAGCTGATCGCGGAGAAATGGCTCAAGGCGAACGCCGTGGTCGGCTTTTGGCCGGCGAATAGCATCGGCGACGACATCGAGCTTTACACCGACGACTCCCGTAGCAAGGTACTGGCCACGCTACACACGCTCCGCCAGCAGATGGCGCGGGATGGCGACAAGGCCAATCTGGCGCTCGCCGATTTCGTCGCACCGAAGGACTCAGGGCTTGCCGACTACATCGGCGGCTTTGCAGTGACCGCAGGCATCGGCGAGGAGGACGTGGCGCGGAGATTCGAGCGCGCCAATGACGACTACTCAAAGATCATGGTCAAGGCTCTCGCCGATCGGCTGGCCGAGGCCTTTGCCGAGGCGCTGCACGAGACGGTGCGCCGCGAGTTCTGGGCTTACGCACCGAACGAAAAGCTCTCCAACGAGGAGCTGATCGCGGAAAAGTATCCCGGCATCCGCCCAGCGCCTGGCTATCCAGCCCAGCCCGATCACACCGAGAAGCGGACGCTGTTCAAGCTGCTCGATGCCGAGACCACGGGCCTCAAGCTCACCGAGTCGTGCGCGATGTGGCCCGCGGCCGCGGTCTCAGGACTCTATTTCTCCCATCCCGAGAGCCGCTATTTCGGCGTGGGCAAGATCGGCCGCGACCAGGTGGAGGATTATGGCGGCCGCAAAGGCTGGCCGGTTGAGGAGGCCGAGCGCTGGCTCGGGCCAATCCTCAACTACGATCCGAAGCGGATCGCCGACGCGGCCGAATGATGTTGGAGGGCGGGTTAGATCATCCCGAGGATGATCGCAGCGACAAATCCAAATGACACCAAAGCCAGAATTGCCGTCACGGTACCGGTAAGCTCCATTGGAAGCCTCCTTTCCGATCGATGCGGTCCTTGGCTCTAAAAGGGCAATTTTAGGGAGTCTTTTTGGCGCCCGCTAGGGCTCTTTTTATCCCGCAGCGAATCCCCTGTTTTTGTCAGCTGGCGGAAAACGCGGGCCCGGCACATTCGGTTCCCGCTCCATGCGGAAATTTATCCGTGATATCGAACACTTGCCGTCCTCGGGCGGCGGCATGGTAAATTGTCCAGCCTTGGTCATTCGGGAGGAAACAGGAATGAGGTTTGTCGGCACCGCTGCCCTTGGGGCGCTCGCCTTGCTCTGCGCCGGTCCAGCGCAGGCGCTCACCATTTCCAATAGCGATCCCAAGCCTCACAAGATCACGGTGATTGCCGGCGGCGCGTCAAACGAGATAACCATCGAGTCCGAGAAGCAAGTCGACGCGCCGTGCAGCAGCGGCTGCAAGGTCAAGCTCGAGAATAGCGACGAGTACGAATTGAAGGGCGGCGAGACGGTGTCGATCGACGGCGGCGTGATGTTTATCGACCATTCGCCTGACGCCGATATCAAGGACATTCCCGACATCGATCCGGACGCTTCACCCCCGCCGCAATAGTTCGCTGCGACAGCAGTGAACCGTCACGCGGAGCCGAGCGAAAATTTGCGCAACAGAATTTCATCATAGCCGTCGGCGACGAGGCCAGGCAGCGTCGTTGCTCTGGTGAAGCCATGGCGCTCATAGAACCGCAAGCCCCGCGTGTTGAAGGACGAGGCGCAGACCCATAGATTGCGGGCCCCATGCTGGAGCGCGGCAGACTCAAACCACGTCATGATGCTCGAGCCGATGCCTTGAGCTTGCGCCTGCGGCAGAAGTGCCAGCAGCTCGAGGTAAGGGCCCTTGAGCCAAGGGTGACGCACAGAGACCACGCCTGCTTCTTCCCCATTCACGTTGACCACGTAGCGAGACACGCCCCCGTCTGGGCTCGCGAGAAATGCCGCAAGCGTCTCTGCCGGATAGTTCATCACCGACCAGGGCTCGATCGCAGCAATGCCTGCGGCGAGGCTCGCGCATGAGCCCCGTTCGAGCGGCAGGAGGCGCACGGAGCCACCGGCTACCCGTCCAAGCTCAATTGGGGGTGCTGAAAATGGAGAAGAGGTCATGGCTCCCGCGCCCGACGGTCGATCGGGCGATGCGTGTCATGTCGCCGGGATGCTCTTGGTAGCAGCTCGTTGCCATCACCGGCTTTCCGGCATGAATCAACTCGCTCACGGTGACGAAACTGTATCCCTCCTCCTTCAGCTTCGGCAGCGCGATGGCGAGTGCTGCCGCGGTGTTGCGGCCACGGCCATTGGCATGCGCGACGACGATGGCGCCCGGATGGACTTTGGTCAGAATCCTGTTGGCGATGGTATTGGCCGCGACGAGCGGGTCCGGATCTCCGGTGACCAGGTCCCACTGCACTGTCAGAAAGCCAGCGTCTGCCGCAGCGGCGAGAGCCTTGTCGTTGCAGCGGCCATAGGGGAAGCGAAGCAGCGTGAGCCGCGCTGGCGGTGCGGCGGATGAGGCGCCGACCAGGCACTGGCGGGACGTAAGCGCGGTCCTGGCGCGGTCATAGGCGGCTTCAGTGAGCGTGATCTCCTCGCCGAGCGTCGCGTCATTGGCATGGGACAGGTCGAGATGCCGCAAGCCATGGCTTCCCACCTCGAATAGGGGATCGGCGATCAGCTGCTGCGCGCGCTCTGGATGCGTCTCCATCCATTTGCCGCCGGCGAAGAAGGTCGCCTTGATGCCCTGCGCGCGCAGAAGATCGACGATGCGGCCGTCATAGCCGGACACATACCCGTCCTCCTCGCAAAGATCGAAGGTAAGCGCGATCAGCTTCTTGTCGGGCGGCAGCTCGACGCCGCGGATCGATCCTCGGAGCTCAAGCGCGACCGGCGTTGCCGGGGGACGTGTCATTTGCTTGAGCGGGGCAAGATCGAGCGGCTTATGGTCATGCACATCCTTCAGCTCGGTCTCGGTGCCGGCGAGTGCTGCCGGCGTCCAGCATTGTTGCGGCCCTTGAGGCTCCTCGGCAAGTGCGGACGCGCCGCCGACGAGCGACAAGAGAATCACGGCAATGGCGGGAACCTTACTCATCGGTCGCCCCTTGTTTCGTCAGCTAGACCACGAGGGTATGGCGGGTCAATGACGGGTCCTTGCGGCCATTTAGCCTGTCAATTGGCTAAATTGCTGTGTCGCCGAGCGGAAAAAATTTGCCCATTTCAGCAGCCAAGTGTTGGCTGCTGGAGTTTAATGAGCGCCTAAGTCCACGTGTAAGGGAGGATGTCATGTTCAAAGTGCTTCCAGTCGCCGCCTTTGTTGCGGTCATGAGCCTTTCGCCCGCCTATGCCGCAGGCGAGTGCACCGACGCCCATATGGCGCAAATGGACAAGATGATCGCCGACATGAAAGACGAGACCGCGAAGAAGGAAGCGACCGCGCATCTCGAAGCGTCAAAGGCCGAGATGAAGAAGGGCAACGAAGCCGGCTGCATGGAGCATATGCAGGAAGCCCACAAGGCCATGGGCTTGTAAGCCGCCGATCATTCCCGGCGCATGAAATCGATACTACGGCTAGGGCTTGCACTAGACGGTCTTGGCCCTGGCGAGCGCCTCCCGCGCCAAGCAGTTGCTCGCGCGCCGTGACCGCTTCTGCGACACTCCGGGCGGAGCTGGAGCGGCGCACCCTAGCGCGCGGCCCCGCAGCGGAAATTCGGATCCACCTGGAGGAGCGCGTCATGACGAAAGTTCTCACCGAAGTCCTTGCTGCGAATGAGACCTATGCCGGCGATTTCGGCGACAAGGGCAAGCTTCCCTTGCCGCCCGCTCGCCGCTTCGCGATTCTGACTTGCATGGACGCGCGGCTCGATCCAGCCAAATTCGCCGGCCTCAAGGAAGGTGACGCCCACGTGATCCGCAACGCCGGTGGGCGGGCGAGCGACGATGCCATCCGCTCGCTGGTGATCTCGCATAAGCTGCTCGGCACCGAAGAGTGGTTCGTCGTTCACCACACAGATTGCGGCATGGAGCTTTTCACTGACGAGGTGATGCGTCAGCTACTCAAGCAAAGCCTCGACACGGCGAAATTCGATGCCGATGGCTGGCATGATGTCGGCCGCGGGCCCGGCTCGGCGGAAGCCGATTTCATCGACTGGTTAACGATCAGAAATCAGGCGGAAAGCGTGCTGAGCGACGTGCGGCGCATCAGAGCGCATCCGCTTGTCCCGGCGTCAGTGCCCATTTACGGTTATGTCTACGACGTGAAGAATGGCCGGCTCGTCGAGGTGCCTGAGGCAACCAAAGCCGGCCGAGTCGCATAATCAAGTGAGTGGGTCAGACCAGGAGGAGCCCATGAAAAGCATCAGGACCATTCTATCGACCGCGCTCATCGCGGGGCTGGCCATCGTCATTGCGAGCGTTGCGAGCTTCGCGGCGAGCGAGTTCGAGGGCGTTTGGGCGGTGAAGGACTCAAAGGACAGGCCGTTTGAAATTACCCTTTCAGCCGACGGAAAGGCCACGAGCACTCAGGAGAAGGCCAAGGAGGGTACCTGGAAGGAGGAGAGTGGCGTGGCCGTGATCACGTGGACCACGGGCTGGACCACCAAGATCATCAAGGAAGGCGATCATTACGTGAAGGCGGTCTACAAGAAGGGAGTGCCCCTCGACGGTCCGCCCTCCAATAAGTCGGACGCGGTAAAGAAGTAGCGGTGGGACTGCGCTGCCGCTCGGGTTGCCGATTGGGCTCACTCCTGGGCAGCTGCGGCTTTCTCCATATTGTCGGCTCGCTCGATTCCGGTGGGATAATAGGCTCCCGTCGGCGTGGTGCCGAAAGTCAACATCAACTCGCGCGCGGCCTCGATCGCCTCAGGCTCGTGCGTGACCTTGAGCATCTTGACCGCGCAGGTATCGGCGTCGAGCTCCATCTGCTTCAACGCCGGGCGGATGTAGTAAAAGGGCTGCGG